>CASEPJ010000235.1 GCA_949289715.1 uncultured Clostridia bacterium | reverse complement strand
AATCTAAAAGTTCATTCTTAGCTTCAGCAATCTTATTCTGTAATGTAAACTGAGCAGTTACGGTTATATCGGCAGTTACATTTTCATATGAACCGCTCCAACCTGTGAAGTCATATCCTTCTTTAGTTACCGTAGGAGCTGTTGCATTGCCACCATGAGCTACCGTTTGAACTGAAACTATATTTCCGTCGGAAACAAAGGTTACTGTATAGGTCTTAATTTCGTAAATAGCCGTTACAGTCATATCACCAAAGACTGCCGTAAATTCTTTATCCCAACCAACAAAATTATAACCTGTAACTTCGCTTAATGAAGGAGCCGTTGCAGAAGCGCCGTATGCAACTTTTTCTGTCTTCAAAGTAGCATCGTTATAACCTACAAACGTTACTGTATAAGTATTAACCGTTACGTCAAATACTGCTGTAATAGTTGTATTCGAAGTAATATTAGTTAATGCTTTATTCCAAGCTTTGAACGTGTAAGTATATTGAGCATCTCCGGCTCTTGTAGGTTCAGCAGCAGTATATTCAGCTGTTCCACCGTAATTTACAGTAACGCTCTGTAACAACGTTCCGTCATAATTCAAGAATTCTACTGTATAAGCATTAATTGTAAACGTACCGTTAATAACAATATTTTCAGCAGGCATTACAGAAGGAATTTCACTCCAACCGTCAAATGTATAACCAGCTTTTACAGGAGCAGCTTCAATAACAGGAGCAGCACCGTATGCAACTGTATATTGTGAATATTGTTCTCCGTCAACCATATAAGTGATTGTATATTCAACAGGAGTGATATCAAAATCTGCTACCATTGTAATATTTCCAGTAAGAACTGTGCCTTCGTAAATCCAACCAGTAAATTCATAATTATATGTTACACCAACACCTTCAAAATTATCTGCGGATGCGGTAATAGTTTCAGCTATTTCAGCTAAACTCGTTCCATACTTGAAGGAAATTACAACTTCATCTACAACTTCACCTGTCATATCGTAAGTTAAATATGTTACGTCAAACATTCTGTCATAGACAGCGCTTCTAACCATTTCTTTTGCTTTGGAAAGTGCATCATTCAAAGTATTCAAATCCGTTGCTGCAGCGATAAGTGCATTTGCTTCGGTTATTACACTTTCATCGACAATATAATTATTAGCTGTTTCAACAGTTTCTACATACAATTCGAAATCGCTGAATGCTTGCTTTTTAGCAGCTGTAAATTCTTCGTTAATTGTAGGAACTGAATCAAGTTCACGTTTTGCCGTATCGATTACTTTCTTCAATTCTATTGAATTAACCGCAGCCATAATATCATCGTTTGCATATGCAATATATTCTTCCATTAATGCTTTTGCAGAGTCAGAATAATTATAAGCAGCAATTAAATTATCTCTATATAATGCGATTTCGTCTTTAGCGTCTTCTTTTGCCGTATCAAGTATAGAAACTACTGCATCCAAATCTTCTTTAGCTTTGGCAATAATTCCTTCAACAACGGTATTATCGGAAGAAGTGTTCGTAACATTTTCAATTGCAGTTTCAATAATCGAGCATACTTCTTTCCATTGTTCAGGTTCATAGTCAGCTTCCAAATATGTTTCATTTACGAAACTATTGAAGTTGTCTATTGTTGTTCCAAGGTAATCATACCAATTTTCTGCAGTTTCTAATATCGAGTAATTCGTTACAAGTGCTTTTTGTGTATCGGAAGCAAGTGCGTCATAAAGTCCTCTTGCTTTCTCGATAAGGTCCTTAGATTCAACTGTATAAGTAACATTGCCTATAGCATTAATTGCATCAATTGCTGCCTGTACGTCGTTTGCCAACAAATATGTTGCAACAAAAGTTACATTTTCATGAGGCATTGTAAATACAAATGTGTTGTTTTCCGTATCCAATACTCCGGTTACTTCGGCTTGAGTTTCAGTACCATATCCTGTATAAACTTTTAACGTATCAAGCTTATAACCTTCGTTCATTGCAAATTTAATTGTAATTTCTTTAGTATATTGTCCTTGTGCATCTACATTAAAGCTTCCTTTGAAGTCTTCAGATGAAGCATTAGTTATTGTATAGAAATTAGGATCATATACAGGAACAAGATCTATGGAATTGATAATTCCAGACAACGATGTAAGAGCTTCTCCGCCTTTTATCTTCCACAAGTTCTTATCATGATTGTAATAATCTTTTGCAGGAACTTCGGGAGCTAATGAAGTTACATCTCCTCTATGAGCAACATAAACAGTAGATAATAATCCATCGCCTGCTTCATTATAGAAACGAACCTGATGTACATAACCGGTTAATGTGCTTTCATCGTCGACAGTTGCAACATCAAACAGATCCCAATCCATTCTGTTATAAATAACCATTAAATTATTTGAATTATTCGTTAACGTAGAAGTCTGTATTTGAACTGTTCCGGTGGTATCGCTAAAGTTAAACAAGAACAAGTCAGAATAAGTACCTTCAGGATATACGTTTTCAATAACAGAATTTGTAAATACTAATTTATTATTAGAAGAGTTATATGCTGTTATAACACCGAAGTATTCATCAACTTTAACGGCCGTTCCTCTAAACGTATAATTATTAGCATTAAGAGTTGCACCTGTTACATTTTTAGCAAATACAGCACCATAAACATTTTCGGTTGTTCCATCAAAATAATTGATAACCAAACCTTCGGTTGTATTGTCAGTGCCGTTTTGAATAAATGTTCCGTAAATAAATCCTGTAATATATGCACTAATATTGACTGTGCCTTGAGCACCGTACAATACTACACCTGCAGCATATGTTCTGTTAGTACCTACAAAAGCAATTTTACCTGCGATGTTAGCTATAGCTGTGGAACCGTCTCCTATATGAATAGCTTGTGTCATAGCCGAAGAAGTACCTACTCTGCTCATATTGATAACGGATTCGCTGTCAATATCCAAAGACTGACCTTTATTCATTAAAATTGCAATAGAAGCATTAACAGAATTAACAGTATTAACATTAATTGTACTTCCCTTAATATTAACTTTACCATTTACACCGCTTACAGCCAAAGCATAATATGCATTAGTTGTAATTGTAGTATCAACGAGTTCAATAGAAGTATCAACTGCAGCAGATTTGCTAATTGTTGCAAACGAAGCAGCATTTGTATTATTAACGTTTATATTTGCATTATTGAATATCAAATTACCGGAATTTACAAGGAATGTAACATACATATCGGAGATAACTGTAGCATTTTTAATTGTAAACGTATTGTTAACTCTGATTCTTGCATCATCCGTAACTTTATTGATGGTAATTGTACCTGTTGTATCAAATACCAATCCACTATCGATAATATCGAATCCTGCATCGGGAACGTTAACTACATAACTTGCCGTTCTGAAGAAATCGGTATAAGGATCGTGCGTAAGTTCTGCAAATTCTTTTAACGTCTGGTAATCGTTAATTATTAGTTCTATAGCGGGATCGATATTCCAATTTGCAATTATAGTTATATCACCGTGAGAACCTTTAACAATTTCAGTAATTTTATTTTCGGGAGCAACAGAATTTACATACCATGCTTCAAATACAAAATATTTTCTAACCATAGCATATGTCAAAGGCAATGCTATTGTATCGGATTCAACGGTATATGTTGTAAACAGGGTTTCGCTACAAGTACCTGATCTTAAATCGTAAGTAATCTTATATTCAATAGGAGCATAAACGGCAAATAAAGTGTTATTAGAAGTTACGTTTAATAATGTGTTATATTCTGCAGCTTCTCCTCTGCCTTTATCGGGATCGCCATCACATGCTTTCATACCGGACTCATACTGCCATTCTGAATAATAATAGTAATCTTTTGCAGGTAATATAACTTTTGATGTTCCGTTATAGCTTACATAATCGGTATAGAGAACTTTATCGACCTCTTTATCTTTATAAACAACGGTGAATACAATACCTTTTAAGTGATTTTCAAGCGATAACGTACCTTTTACAACAGTTGCAACAGAAGCACCTTCGCCAAACTTAAACATTACTATATTTGTCTGGTTATGACGCAATTGAGCATTGTCGCTTGCAAAAATAACCGATGTCGTACTTTCTGCACTTACAAGATATTGAGGAGCTCCGGTAGAAGAATTTTCTATATAAGCTGCATCTCCTGCTTTTGCACCCATTACTAACTGTGCAGTTCCTGTCAAGGTTACAGCAGCTTTGCCTTCTGACATATCAGCTATAATAGCAAATCCGCCGATAGTTAATTTAGCGTTATTTACGGTAATACCGTTATCTCCGTTAATATATACTTTAACGGGATTAGCGCTTGTAGCATCGTTTACCATAGCATAATCGCTTTCAATAACCAATGCTGTATTAAGACTATATTCAGAATTGTTATAATCGTAATAATCGGCATAAACGTTATTTGCATCGACTTTAAGAACTATGAGCAATAAATCCAAATCTGCTTTTTCGTTAAGAACAAAACGTGAATTTTCGTCCTTATCAAAATACGTTCCTGCTTTCAAAGCAGCTATAACGCTAGATTTTTCTATAGCATTGTTGAATTTATCGGTAAGTTCTTTGCTGATTATGGATTGTTGATCCTCTGTCAAATCGTCCCAAGTTACTTTAATTTCAGCTATCTCAGCTAAAATATCTTCACTTAAAGACATAGAATCATAAGTATATTCGGTATCTATTTCAGGTAAAGCTTCAATCAAAGGAATTATCGAATCGACAACAACCTGATTTACTTTATCTCTGTAGAATTTAAGAATATCAAGTAAGCATAATTCTAATTCACCTTCGGTATGCTCGTAAGTCGTTGCAGCCTGAATAGTCGTAACAGCTTCTTTTACATAGAATGCAACAAGCGTTCTGACTTCTTCGGTATGGAATTTTTCGGTATTGACTATAACATTATCAATGTCAACCGTTCCGTCTTCATTTGCAGCAATAATTTCGTTTTCAATCCAATATTTGACTATGCTGTATATTCCGTATACATCATATTGCAAATCTTGAGAATAATTATTATCTGCCAATGCTTCAGCAATTGCTATTTCCATTTCTTGTTCAAGTGTAGCATAAGTAGCAATTTTT
>CASEPJ010000234.1 GCA_949289715.1 uncultured Clostridia bacterium | reverse complement strand
TTTTAAAATGCAAAAAGCTCGAATTTTAACTCCGTTAAGTATAATCCGTAAATAAAACAGGGGATGCGTATGTTACCAAATTTAGGAAAATTTACAAAAAAATCATTAAAAAATTGTAAAAATGCCTTGACATAGATTATTTTAAATTATATAATAGAGCTGTAATTCTGTAATCATAGCCCGAAGTGCGTACTTTTTTAATATACGCCTTGCGGAAATTACGGAAAACAAAACAGATTTTTAGAGTTTTTATAGGAGGTATTTATGACTAATTCTAAAAAGCGTAATATAGCGTTAGTTTGGTTGTTGGCAATAGTAATGCTTGTAACCGGCGCATTCGCTATGAGCACTTTTAGTCAGACGGCCGCTGCTTTCGAAGGCACGGAAATCTCCACTGCGGAACAATTCGTGGATTTTGTAAACACGGTTGCTTCTGTTGGAGGAGGGGATGGTAAAACAACCTATGAGCTGACTAACGATGTGGATTTGATTGCTTATGCCGAGGATTTGAGTTTTATTTCGAATTTGGCTTTAGCAGGCAATTTAAACGGCAAATTCCACTACGGTACATATTATTTGGAAAATGTTCCAGGTAGCCCCACAGTAATTTTCGGTGAAAAAGGTTCAATTACTGAGGGTGGTACAACTGTAAGTAACAAAGAAAATATTAGAAACGTGGTAAAAGATGTAACCGTTACTACAGCTGACGGCTCGGTTTCTTATGCTGCATTCGATGTTGCTAATTTCCCTGCCGGTTCTACAGTAAAATTGCTTAGAAACATTTCTCTTTCTTCTACTTTAATTGTTGATAAATCGTTTACGTTAGATTTAAACGGATTTAACCTAAACATAGTAATGAAAGACCAAATGGATAAGGAATCTCCTTTCTATTCATATTATGCAAGAGGAATACATGTAGAAGGCGACGGAGTAGTATTTACACTTACCGATACTACTTCTATTAAAAATGGTATTTTAAGAGGTAGCTGGGCAGGTAATTCGTCCTCTTATGTAGTCTATGTCGTAAGCGGTAAATTTGTATTAAATGCAGGTACTGTAACTTATGATAATACGAATGCTTACAGAGGTTCGACAGGTGTTGTTTTAGCTTCATCTGATGCTTCTTTTGTATTTAACGGCGGTTCAATAAATTTAGGTAAGCCCGGTAAAGGTGTGGCAACACCTGTTGGTTTGTATTTGAATAAGGGTTCTCAAGCCGAAGTTAAAGGCGGTTTAATTCTTTCTGAAGGTTGGGCTTTTTCAATTGCTAACGGAACGGATGACAGTTCGACTAGTTTATCTATTGAAAACGGTACAATTAATGCTTCGAGAACTTTAATATCTGCCCCTGTAGGATATAATGTTAATATTGATATATCGGGCGGTAATTTCACAGGTAACCTTTCTTGTGGCCAAAACAATACGTTAACTATAACCGGCGGTAATATTAAAGGAAATATTACAGCAGGTACTAATTCCACTTTTTATATGGGCGGAGAGAATTTGACCGTTAACGGAATATTGTCAACCTCCAAAACAAGTAAAGCCACGTTGGAAGCTATTTCTGCTTCATCCAATTTGACTATTGCTACAGGAAGTAAATTCGTTAACGATATTTCTTCTGTTTTAGGTGCTGGCGCACAACTCGAATCGAGTGATTTGATTAAATATACGGTTAAAACAAATAGCGGAGAAGTAGTTTATCAGTATGCTGCGGACGAAAGCGGCTATGCTGCAAAGATTAACGAATTCTATTTCGCTAATTTAAATGATGCCCTTGCCAATGTTGCACAAGGTGAAGAACTTATTCTTTTAAAAGATGTTGATACTTTCGTAGTTGAAGAAGGTAAAGACTTCATTCTTAACTTAAACGGTCATACAATTACAACCGAAGATGCAAAAACTGCAGCTTTGACAAACTACGGTACAGTTAAGGTTATAGATACTGCAGACGTTAAGGGATTAATTACAAGAACCGGCGGTAACTGGTATGTTATAGTTAACGAAGGTACCATGACTTTAGATGGAATTAATGCTAAAAATCTTAGCACAACGGATCCTTCGAGTCTTGTAATAAATAACTATGACTGTTTGCCTGATAATCCTCCTACTCTTAATATTTTAAGCGGCGACTATTATTGTGAAAACGGTTTATGTATTAAAAACGATGAATACGGTATTATTAACATAACCGACGGTAAATTTGTTTCCAACGCAGATAATAATAGAACTGACGCTGGCGGTTATTTTAGTGCTTTATTAACTTATGGTACTGCAAAGATTGAAGGCGGTATATTTGAAGCTCCCAATATCGCAGTAGGCGTTGCTTCTTATTTAACGCAAACATCTACAGCCGAAATTAAAGGCGGTACTTTTACTGCCACCAATGAAGACGGTGAAAACATTTCTGTTCAATTTAATAATAGCGGATTGACCGGTAAAGTCAATGTCGTTATAACAGACGGTATATTTAATGGCATATTGAAAGATATAGGTTTGACCGATACAGATAATATAGGTGTTCAAAACGGTAAATTCTTTGCTCCTGTAAATTCTGAATATGTTGATGACGGTTTTGTTTGTGTAACTACCGAAATTGATGGTGAATTTGCTATTTGCACTTCGGATGCTGTACCGGAAGGCGCTAAATTGGTAAGCGGTAGATCTGACATTCCTTTTGATTTTGCAGATTTAGCTGAAGGTTATACGCAAATATTCAACGGAAAAGATTTTGCGATTGTATCTAAATTTGATTCGAGCATTGTAAATGCAGAAGCTACAATTAATAATGTTTATTACAGCACGCTTTCAGTTGCTGTTGCTAATGCTTCCGAAAACGATACTATAGTTTTAATAAAGGATATAGAAACAGATACTATTGCTGTAAATAAATCGGTTAAAATCATAAGCTTAGGAGAACAACCTTTTACAATTAAAGCAGTTTCTGCAGGTGCTCCCACAATTGCTTTTGCTTTAAAAGAAGGGTGCGGTACGTTGGAACTTAATAACGTTATAGTAAAAGCTTTAAGAGGTGTTGACCTTAACGAAGAAAGTGTTGTTAATGTTCCTAAGACGGTTTTAAATAACGTAACAATGTTGGTTACCGATAGAGGTATAAGTTACGGAACTGCAGAAGCTAATCCTGTAACCGGTGTAACCGGAGTTTTGATCTCCGTTAATGCAAGTAAAATATATTGTGTAGTCGATATCGATGAAGATATTGAAGACAGCGCATATGAAACAATTGCTTATACTGCTGGTGATTCCGGTTACAGAGGTATATCGTTGTATAATATTGCAGGCACTTATTCGGTTGATGTAACAGATTCTTACATCAAAGGATTTAAATATACAATCAATATTGCAAGTGTTTGCGAAGGTATGACTGCTAATATCAAAAATTCCGCTATTTACGGTTGGAGTGCTATTCAGACTTGGTCTTCGGATACAACTATAAATGTTGACAATTCTACGTTAAAAGGTATTCAGCTTCTGAATGGAGGAAGCAGTAACAGTTTCTCAACCATAGTAATAAATAAAGGCGTTAAAAACGTTAATTTAATTCTTAAAGATTCTACTGTTACGAATTATCAAGCAGACGGATTGGATACAATTCAAACTCTTATCAATTTAAGAGATCCGGAAGCATTAAAATCCTTAATTATTTCGGGTACCGTTAATTTAACAAATACTACATATAATGATCTTCCCGCATTTAGTTATAGCAATGGTTTAACGGCAACAGAAATTTTCGAAAATGTTATTAAGGTTATATCCATAGAGGAGGAGGCAGTACTTAACATTACTGACGATTTTGCACTTGATACAGAAAATGTCGATTTTACCTCCGTTGAAATAGTAGAAAGTCCCTTGTTTACTTTTGCAGATTATGCAGAAATATTCAAAGACAGACTCGATAAAGAATATGCAAAATATAATGCTGACGATTATAACGGAACATATACCAAACTTACATTAACTTTCGACTCTGAAGGTAATATGATAGTTACAACCGCACAAGTAAATAATTATGCATCTATAACAGAATTCTATAACGGTTATAAAACTGCTATAGCAAATGCAGAAAATCTTTATAACAGCGGTTCGAAAACTTTTGACGAAGCTATTGCAGACATGCAAACTGCATACGCTAACGCAGTAGTTAACTTTGCTACGGTTCAGACATTGATTCAAGTTGTAAAAACTAACTATGTAGCAGGTGTCCATGCTTATGTTAACAACCTCGATAATACTCTTTATACCGCTGAAAATTGGGAAATCATAAAGGGTATTGAAAGCACTGGCGTTGAAGATATTCAGGAATGTACGTCAATAGACGGTGAAGGCGGAATTTATCAAGTATATGAAAAAATTATTGCCGATATCACCGATACACTTACGATTGTAGGTACAGCTCGTAAAGAATATATGGAAGCACAATCTTTTGTAGTTTCGATATTCAACCAATATATAGTTGAAGAAGGATTTGTTTCCGAAAATTACGAAACTGTTGCTTGGAGTGCCGTTCAATCCAAAATTAACATTATTATTGCTAAGATTAATGCTTATCCTACAAACAGCACCGGATTCGGAAAAGATGATTGGGATGCTGCTAAAGCATATATACTCGGATTGATCGAAAAACAGGAAGAAGAAAATTATAAATTCATCGATACACATGAATTAGTATCTGCCGAAATAGCAGATCTTAGAGAAGTTCCGAATAAATCCGCAAAAGTAAATGCAATCAGCGCAATGCAAGATTACATTGAATTGGTAGGCGTTTCTTATGAAGGAGTTTCCGAAGGTTTCTCGGTCGATATCGATTTGGTTAGCGAAATTAAAGTTCTTTCAAATTCTAAAGTAAACTTCACCGATGCTTACAATAAAGCAGTTAACGCATTAAATGCTGCAGCTACTAACTCCACTATTAA
>CASEPJ010000233.1 GCA_949289715.1 uncultured Clostridia bacterium | reverse complement strand
TATTATAAAAAAAGATAATCGGTATAAATGGTATATTTTTAAGGCATTTATGGTATGTTATAAAAATTTAACTGAAATATAATGTAAAAAATATAGTATTATTTAATTGATAACTTATTTTTTAACTAGACATAGTTATTGAAATAAATAATATAGATATATAGTTTTAATTGAAATACAATAAATAAATTAAAAATTAGAATATATATTTCTAATAATCTTTATGTTAAATTTTCGTATAAAAACAATTTATTGAAATTCGTAATATAGTAATTATCATTCAAATAAATTTTATAAATTAAAAAATAATAATACTTGTATATACATTTTTCGAACTATTAATTTTTTATTTTATAATATTGACAAGCCATTTAAATTATGTTAAAATACATAACGTATAAGATAAATCTATAGTTGCCCGTTTCTATATTATAGTATTTAATATTGTTTACGTTGTGCTAAATATGCGATAATATCTTAACAAATTAATTCAATAAATTTAATATGGAGGTAAATTTATGGAAAAAACGGTAAAACGTGTAATCATGCCCATTTTAATTTTGGTCATGGTTGCTGCCGCATTCTTGGGTGCTTTTTCATTCACGAATACGGCTTCTGCTGAAGGCGCTATCGTTTGTAACCCCGAAAATACAACTATTCTCGGCGGTGCGGTAGAGTCTGATTTTAAGCCTGTTGGCGAGGGTATTCCTACAGACGGAACAACCTGGTATAAAGAAAAAGGCTTAGGTCTTCAATTGCAGTTCCCCGGCGGATTGGATATTTCTTCAATTGCCGCAACTGATAAAGAGGCTTGGGCATTAGAATTTTGGTTCTGGGCAGACGGAATTCCCAACTGCGGTTACAGAGTAAAATATCAGGGTCACGGCTTTTCGATGATCGATGCCGGCAATTTAAGCGACCAATCGGGAGATTTAAACAACTATCAACCAAAAACATGGCAAAAAGTTGTTATAACCAACAGAGGTCCTTTTGCTGAAGGTGCTGAAGAAGGTTATGTTCCCACTATTGCATATATAAATTTTGAAGGCGGAAATATATCTGCACTCAATTATTATATTTACAATCCTCAGTTCAGAGTTCGTCAAGATGGTGACGGTTGGGGTAAACTTTTAGGCGAACCCGTTGAAGTACTTCCTTCCGAAGTTACAATTGCGGACGGAACAGTTGTAGAAGGCGTTCGCACATTAAATAAATATATAATAGACGGTGCACCCGATTTCAATCTTACCGCATCGACCGATTATATTGCCACTAACGGTACTGTAGAATGGACTTCCGGAAACGATGAAATCGCAACGGTAACTGCAGGTGGCAGCGTACATCTTGTTTCGGCAGGTGAAGTAACTTTAACCGCTACGGCAGCTGCTAACCCTACAGTTAAATCTGAAATTAAATTAATAGTTAACGAAGCTTTGAATCCTGTTACATCCGTTGCTATTACGGCTGTGGACGGTGCTGCTTCAGAATTAGGCGGAAGCAAAAAGTATACCGCTAACTTAACAACTGAAAGCGGTGAGGCTCCTGATGATTCTTCTGTTGTATGGGCTGTAACAAATGGCACCGGCGAAGCAACGGTAAGCGTTGACGGAACGGTTAAATTTAATAAATTAGGTACGGTTACTTTAAAAGCAACCGCATTCAACGGCGTTTATGATGAAATAGAAATAACTGTTGTTGAACCTGCAGACGTTTATCTCGATATATCATCGGAAGGAGCAGCAGGTCATTGGGCTAATAATTCGTCAAATCCCGAATTTATTCCTGTTTTAGACGGTGAAGAACTTCCCACAACTTCCTTTAAACCGGGTGATCAATTCTTAAGAGATGCCTCTTGGAACTGGTTCAATTCATCGGTTCAGGCTACTAATTTGCTCGGAACAAATAAAGCAGTATTTGAAGTTTATATTTATTTTGCTTCAGATATTTCAGGCGGATGGCAGCCTGCTTTATTCTCCGGTGAACCCGACAAATTGCAAAGTAACAAAAACGGAGATATGACTTTCTTCCAAGGTAGCGGAGATAATTTCAAAGCCGGTTGGAATAAAGTAAGTGTGGCAATAGACAGTACTAAACCCATAAGCGATTATATTGCTTTTGGTGCAGTTCATCACGCCGGAACATTGCCGGAAATGTATATTTACGGCGCAAGAATTTATTATTCGCCCGAGGTATATGATTCTATAGGTGCTGGTAACCAAAGATTAGAACAGGTTAATGCTGCTCTTCCTACCGAAATTACAATAACAGGTAAGAATACAGCTTTAGTAACCGACAGTGTAACACTTTCTGTTACAACAAATCCTTCTTTTGCTATATCCGATGTTGTTTGGTCAATTGAATCAGGTTCTGCATCCATTACACAAGAAGGCGTTGTTACATTTACAGCTGCAGGCGAAGTAGTTGTAAAAGCTACAAGTGCAAAATCGGAAACAGTATCGGCTACTCATACGATTATTGTATTGAATGAATTATCATCTGTAGAATCAGTAGTAATTAACGATAAAGATTCTATAGAAACCGATATTTTAACCGGAAGTTTGACTTTAACAGCTTCTGTATTGCCAGCAGAGAGCGATCAGAGTGTTGTTTGGAGTATTACAGAAGGTGCAGATATTGCTAATATTAACAACGGTAAGATAATTTTCAGCGATGAAGGTACAGTAACGGTTAAAGTTGCTTCCGCATCCGATGAAAGCAAATTTGATACTATTACATTTAATGTAAGTTTGCCTGAAGCTGTAACAAAGACTTTCACTACCGGCGGTTTTGCAGGGTTTGAAAAATATATTACCGAAGAAGGTGCCGTACTTCCCGGACTTGACGGTGTAGTTCCTGGAACTAGCGGAATTTTGGCAGGCAAAGCAGATGGCAACAGCGGTAATGCTCAGCATTTCTTTGCTAATCCCGCAGACGCTATCGAAATAGCTCCTTATGCAGCTACCGGTAAAGCAGTATTGAAACTTTTGATTTATTTCCAAAAACCGTCTTCCGATACATGTATAGGTCTTGTTCCAGTATCTGCTGTTTTACCTAACGGAACAGATTTTGATCCCGGTTGTTGGGAAGATATAGTCGGTTACAGAGGTGGCGCTTTTGTAAACGATACAGCAAGCTGGAAATATGTATATATTAACCTTGTATCAACGCCTATGCAGGAAAATGGCAACGGTAACCATCCTTTGGCAACCGATGCTTCCGGATTATATGTACCCGGTATATTGACTCATGTAGGAAATATGACTTATGCTGCTTTATATTCATATGAAGTATTTGTAGACACAGAAAACTTCATGAACGGAGAATATATAAAAGTAGTTGACGGTCCCGAATCATATTTTAAAGGCATAAAAATAGATGTAGATCAAAATCATAGTACCGTTAAAGGCACATCTTTTGATATAGCTGCTATTATTGGTGATATAGGTACAGATGACGAAGGCGTTACATGGTCTTCTTCTAACCCGATTATCGCTTCCGTATTGAACGGCAAAGTATATATTAACGGTACAGGCGAAGTTAAAATTACCTGTCAATCTACAGCAACCGCATATAACGCTGAATATAGTTTTGTTGCAACAGCTAATGCTACCGAAAAAGATTTATTGGCAGACGAAACAAATCTGACAACAAGCGGTGAAAAGGTAGAAGGATTTACCATTGACGGTACAGGTTACAGTTATAAATTTACCGGTCAAAAATATGCTAATTTCGGATTTGAAACTCCTATTCCTTGGAGCGTTACAGACAATTATTTGACTAACAATGTTATAGAATTCTGGTATTATTCGGATACTCCCGGATTCCCTGGCGGTATTCAAATGTTTGCAACTAAAAATGGTGACGCAGCACAAGACGGATTAATTCAAATCGATTTCCAAGATGGCGAAGACGGAACACAAAATGTTAGTCTGCATCAGAAATATGTAATTAATCAGTATGAGGGCGGTAAATGGGTAAGAGTTGCAGTTTCATTAAGAGGAGATTTCTATGCAGGACCCTCAAATAATGCTTTAGCTAACGGACTTGGTTTGTTCAGATTATTTAGAGACCCATCTAGCGAAACATTACCTGATTTCTATATTTACGGTCTTACAATGAGAGCAGCCAACGATGGTGAATTGTTAGCTGAAACTGGTGCATATTTTGCAGGTTATAAAGATGGCAATAGAGAAGTTCAGGCTCGTGTAGTTATGAAGAGCGATTATATTACAAGCGTAACTATAGTTCCTCCTACGGCTATAGAAATAATCGGTTCAGATGCTGGCGTTAATGGATATACTTTACAGCTTTCAGCTAAACTTACTCCAGACAATGCAACAGAAAGAGGTGTTGAATGGAGAGTTGTTTCCGGTCCCGCAACTATATCTCAAAATGGTCTTGTAACTTTTACCGGAACAGGTGAAGTTGTTGTTGAAGTTAAATCTACGGCAGACGATACTATTATAGATACTCATACTATAACAGTTACCGATCCTATTACAGGTATTGTGTTCTCGGGTGAATCTTTTAGTGGATCTGAATCCGACTTTAAACCCGAAGGTATGACCGATGGTATAACATATTATCATAACTTTGCGGACGGTTCTACTGTTCGTTGGGATTTTGACGGTTTAGACGTTAATCCTTTAGCAGAAGGCTTGGCCGACAAAGAAACAGTTAATTACTTGATTTTAGAATATTGGATTTGGTCTGACGTTGTTCCTACATTCGGTTATGAATTCGGTTTTGACGTTGCTACAAATTCAAGACACGTTATAGACTCTAATAATAGTGATCAAGGAAGTAATATGGCAGGATATACTCCTTATACATGGCAAAAGGTAAGAGTTGCCATGAGAGGTAAAGGCGGCGCATTTGCCAGCGGTGCTGGAAGTCCCGAAAATTACGACGGTGTTCTCGATTGGTTATTCCTCAACAGTTCTATGATTTCCGGTGAAGTTTACTTCTATAATCCTACTTTTGTTGCAGCACAAGAAGGTGAAAGAAATCAAAACGGTTTTGCTTCAAATAACAAATTCATTGAATTGAAAGACGTGATAAGTGTTGACGCTACTTCAATAATAATTTCCGGTAACGGAGTAGAAGGTGAAAACGGACAATATACGCTTTCTAAAGCAAGCACTTCTGCCGACTT
>CASEPJ010000232.1 GCA_949289715.1 uncultured Clostridia bacterium | reverse complement strand
GAAATGTATTTTATGATTTGTTTCTCGCCTAACGGTAGCAACGGCGGTGACGGAATGTGGCTTGATTCCATAAGTTTTGTAGCAGCAAGTTCTGAAAATACTCCGGTTACCGGCGTTACTTTAATGGAAAACGAACTTACGTTAAATTACGGAAGCAAACATACTTTGAGAGCCCAGTTAGAACCCGCTAATGCAAGCGAAAGAGAAGTAACTTGGTCATCTTCTGACAATAAAATTGTTTATGTTGACCAATACGGTACGTTAGAAGCCGTAGGAGCAGGAACGGCAGTTATAACGGTAACAACTAAAGACGGAAACTTTACGGATACCTGTACGGTAACCGTTCCCGACGGAAATGAAGATAGTTTAATAGATCTTACAGTAAATAGTTCTTTCGATACAAATATTATGGATAATTCGCAGTCCGATACCATACTTCCAAATACTTGGTTCTATAGTTACGGTACGCTTGCAACAAGTACCAGAGTAGTTACTTTGCACAATATAACTTTTAGAGATTTCGGATATAATGCATTCGCCATTTATAAATTAAAAGTACCTGCAAATACCAATGCAAAAATCAATCTTGTTATGGTTACCGGAATGCAAGATACTACCGGTCTCGATATTATTTGGAACGGTGTCGTAGGATTAGATCAATTTTCGAATATGCCGAGACTTAATATAGACTATACAATGGATGATCTTACTGTTGCTACAATCGGAACGGCAGACTGGATAAGAGCAGATGAGGACGGCGATTGGAGCGGTGAAGTTTCTGAATATTCTTTCCCTGTATCTAATATCGGCAATACAGATAGATACGTATATGTAAGAATTTACTCTACAATGGTTTCCAATCAAGGAGCATGGATTCAGTCTTTAACTTTTGATACTTATACACCCGAACCAAGCGGAATACAGGTTAAAAAACCCAACAAAACCACTTATATGGAAGGCGAAACGTTAGACCTTACCGGAATGGTAGTTTCCTTAAGATATAACGACGGTACCTCTTTAATACTTGCCGAAGATCAATATACCGTTGATTTGACAGGTCCGCTTACTGCACAAAACGATACAGTTACGGTTACATACGGCGAATTTAAAACCACATTCAATATAACGGTTAAAAAGGAAGTACAATCCATTGCCATAACCAAAAATCCCGTTACAGAGTATAGAGTTGGCGATTATTTCGATCCGTCCGGCATCGAAATAACGGTTACTTACGTAGACGGCTCTACCGAAGTTATTACCAGAGGTTATTCTTACGATAAGAAAAACGTGGAACTTACAAAAGAAGATACAACGGTAGTATTCACATATGAAGATAAATCTGCAGTTTTAAACATAACGGTCAGCGAGAATGTCGATTCGGGCAATGGTGATTCTACGGGTAATGACAATCCGGGAACTAAAGACGGTCTTAGTACCGGCGCCATTATAGGAATAGTAGTGGCATGTGTAGTCGTTATAGGCGGTGTTGTTGCGGCTGTAATAATAATTAAAAAGCGTAAACAATAAATAGCAATTGCACAATAGTCATAAAAAAGGATTATATCATGAAAAACACGAAATTGAAAATATTATTGATATTATTGATATTAATTGTGGTAACCGTTACTTTTGCGGCCTGCAAAAAAAACGATCCTCCCCCCACTCCCAGCGGGGGAGATGATACCGTTCAGGTAGCAGATGGAGCATACATACCCGGAGGAATAAATAAGGTTTCTTTAAACGGCGAATGGGACTTTTATAAAGATACTAGAGCACGGGTTGTAACCATTTCTCACGATTCCGGCGATTTGTCAAAAGTTGTTTTAAATCCCGAAAATACCGCTGTAATGAAACTTTATGTGGATGATGCTTCTAACGTATTGTATTCTAAAATATCTGCCGTGCTGGATTTTAATTATGATATTTCCACCGCAAACGGCGAACCTGCCTATGTTTATGCAAAATTAAACGATGGGGAATGGTATAAAACGCCAATAGATAATTTTAAAGAAAACAGAAAAAGCACCATGCACGAGATAGACATAGGTTTAGACTGCAGCAAAATCGTACAGGGTGAAAACATCGTATATTTGAAAACGAACATTACAGAGGGAGAATTCGGAATATATGCTTCCGATGCCGCCAACGGGTATGCATCCGTAATCGACGAGAGCGGAAACGAAACTGCATTGAACAAAAATTTTGCAATAAGACTTAAAACATATCCCGTAATAATGTTCGACGAAGACATTACCACAATTAACGTGCCGGGAGTATGGGAATTGCAGCTTAGCGATGAAGAGGAATATACCGCATACAACGGAGTTGGATGGTATATGACTCAATTTGAAGTGCCTTTTGCCAAAGCCGGTAAACAATATACTTTGACTTTCGATGCGATAGATTATTATGCCGAAATATGGATTAACAATAATTTTGTTTGTTCGCATGAGGACGGTTATTCTAAAATAGAGATCGACCTTTCCGAATGTGCGGAATTTTTATACGACGGTGAAAATAATTTGACGGTCAGAGTAACCGACCAGGATGTTTCCGCCGATGCGGAGTTCAAACTGAAGGAAACTCTTGCAGGATTTTATCATGACTCGGTAGGAATTAACTTCGGTGGTATATGGAACGATGTTTATTTGACCGAAAGAGGTGAATTGAAGGTTGAAGATATTACCGTAAATACCGATATAGCAACCGGTAAAGTTGAAATATTGGCTAATATTGAAAACGTATCTTCTATTAATAAAAACGGAGATGTAAAATTTACCGTATATGATTGTAAAGGAAACGAAAAAGGTTCAGCTATTGTGTCCGAAATTTCTTTAGTCAGCGGAGGCACGAAAGAAGTCAAAACGGAAATTACGATAGACAATGCCGCATTATGGGAAATCAGTAATCCTTATTTATATACAGCAAAAGTTCAGGTTTTAAGAAACGGTGACGAAGTAGATATGGATTATTCCACATTCGGTATGACGAAAATCGAAACCAGCGGTTCTAAAATATTATTTAACAACAAAGCAGTTAAATTTAACGGTATTTTAAGCTGGTTAGGGAATTGGGATCCTATTTCGCCTAGAATAGACGAAGAAACATTTACTTTCCAAATAAGAGAATTGAAAAAATACGGATTCAATACCATCAAATTCTGTCTTGTTGTACCTCCCGATTATCTTTTGGATATATGCGATAAAGAAGGAATATATGTATATATAGAATATCCTATATGGAATCCCGTTCAAACCGATGCTTTTTTTGAGAGAGCATATTCGCAAATGGGTAGACTTATAGAAATGTCGAAGAACCATCCTTGTGTGGTAATGAGCGACTTTAACTGTGAAATGCCCAGTTTTTCCGCCGATATGACCGACCTTATGAGCTGGTGCGTTGCAACGGGCAGAAATATAGACAGCAATCGTTTATTTGCGGCAAATTCTTCTACAGGTCAGCAGGATATAAACGGAGAAGTGGATTTCTGGACGTATCATCCTTATATGAATTTACTTGATTTTAAAAATTCT
>CASEPJ010000231.1 GCA_949289715.1 uncultured Clostridia bacterium | reverse complement strand
TTGTGATGGTATTATTTGTTTCAACATAATTTTTCTGTTGAAAATCATCGGTCAAATAAATATCGTCAACTTTTACAACCGATTCGGTAGCATTACCCTTTGCGCCTTCATATTCGATATAAGGCGGATTGATACTGAAAAACGTAATATTGTTAAATGCAGGCGAACCTTTTGTTTGAGCTTCACTCAAAGCAAATGTCATCGTATGCCATTCTCTGCCTTTTGCGCTGCTGATAGTCCAATAATAATAATCTTCATCGTTGCCCAAACGTACTTCCGTACCTACCTGCACACCGTCTATGGTAGCTTTACAAGAATTATCGGAAAGGAAATATACGTTCACAACGAGAACGGTGCTGCTCTCGTTAAGCGAAGATGTATCGAGTGCTGCATCGAGATTGCATTTTAAATAAGGATCGACGCAAGGGATAGATCCGATACAAGCCGTTCCCTCAAGATATTTATACAAATCTCTTTTCGATCTTTCCCAATTTGTGGTTGTATCACAATTATCAATAGTAACATCTGCGGCAAAAGCAGCCGTAGGTGCAAAAACTGCCATAACAAGAATTACTGCTAAAAATATTTTTAAAATAACTTTTTTCATATTTTAACTCCCATAATAAATTGAATATAAATAGAAGAATGTATAAGGATCTAATACTGTCACATTCTGAGATTCACCGTTTCTTAACATAGTTGCAAGTTCGGTAGGCGTTTTCAATACAGTTCTCATAACACTGAATGTAGGTTGCGTTACGGAAGATGCATCCTTGCCTTCATATACGAATTTCGTTCCGCTGTAAGTTAATGAACCTTGAGCGATTACCGGAATTCCGTTAACGATTCTGTCGTACTCGGTAGAAGAAGAACCGTTGAAGAAGGCAAAACCTTCAGGAGCCATTCTCGTAATTTTTTCTGCCCATTCTCCCTGCATTGCAAAGTGAGAAATGTAGAAAAGCTGAACATCGATTTTTGTCAAAGCATACCATTCTAACGTCTGGTCAACATAACTGTCTATGGAACCTTTTAAATTAGCTACCTGTTCTTCAGTTAACGCTTTAATTCCGTTTACCCCTTCCATGCATAAGTCTTCTCTATACATCATATATTCTGCATTCTGATAACCATATCCGTTATCACCGCCAACAAAATAAATATTATCGGGTGCAGTTTCATACATATAGTTATATACATTAGGTATTCTCTGCAAAAGATTGGTTACAACCGGCCAACAAAGCGGATATTGATTAAGATTGGGATCACTAAAGAAGGTAGGAATAAATTTGTTGCCCCATGCTCCGCAATCGTAGTCGCCCACATACATTAAAAGATAATTACTTACAGGAATTTCTTCTTTTGTTTTTATAGAAGCATATTCAGGATTAATATTATCTTTATTATATTTACCCGGCTGTTCATATTCAATTAAAGGCGTTTGGCTCAATATAGATGCGTTACAAAGTCCGGTAGTCCCGTATGCATCGGCATCTTTAACAATATTGAAATATCCGTAAAGTGCTGTAGTAGCCCATTCGAGTTCAACATCCTTAACTTGATAATATTGTGCTACCAAAGGTATAACGTCAATGTTCTGCCAATTGGTATATTTTTGCCACCAAGGCGGAAAACCTACAATCCTCGAAGCTTCTCCGCCATCATGCTGTTGATTCTGAGAATATAGAATTTGAACGGCGGTTCTATAATCAGTTCCCAAATCCTGGTAAGGGTCATCATTGGGTATAGCGTCTTCAAAACACAATAAATCCCACATGAAAGCCTTATTTTTTACCAGAAAATCTCTGTTCGTAATCATTGCGAGAGAGGTTGTATAATAAACGGTGCTTACTTGCTGTCTGTCATAGGTAAAAGAATCAACCAAATTACCCATTATAGTATTATTGCATAATCCCTTATCCAAGTAATTAACTTTTGCCCACAAATAAGCATCGTTTTTTGCAGAGCCTGTAGTGGGTAAATCGGTATTCCATATCAAGCCGCCTTTTTCATTTTTGAATCTGCCGACGAGATTGTGTTTTACTTCAAAACCGTATTCGTTAACTAAAATATTCATAAGACTGTTAACTTTGGCGTCGAATCTTACTGGAATTAAATTTTCAACCCCGGATATGGTAAATGCTACGTTAGATGTTGCCGATACGCTTTCGTCCCAAACTACCAACCCGTTTATTTTATCTTTAAACAGTTTGAGTATAGTTCCGAAATGAGTAACCGCTTCTATTCTTTTACCTTCCATAAACTGACCTTCTTGAGTTAAATAATTTAACCAGAACGGGTCCGAATATATACTTGCACCTTCTCCCAATCCCGTCATAAACAGCCATAAATGCTGACCATCTCTGTTAACAAGACCTTGAATTGTTGAAAGAATTGCAAGAATATCATATGAATACCTTGCGTCCCTTATATTTGCCAAATAAGTATTGACGTCGAAAGTATAAAGAGTATCATCATCGTAAACTACGTCGTCCTCTATTCCGTCACCGGAAATATATTTGGAAATATCTTGCACTTGCATCTGTTCTTCGGCTGATATTGCCCTCAAATTTGCAGATTTTACTTTTAAAACAGGCGGCGTCGTATAACCGTAAGTGGTGACCCATAAAGTTACCGACTTTTCTTCATATACTATAAACGACATTTTATAATCGTTATATCCGCTTTGTTTTACCAAATCGTTTCCGGCAATTTGAACATAACCTAAAGTTTCATAATAATTGGCGTCTACCGGAACTTCTTTATAACCTCCGTCATATTCGGGTATATCATAAATAATATTTCTCTCTATTACATCGGTATGAAAAGCTCTTATATCATATATAGGGGTATTCCCGGTACCGGAAGCACTCATACTAAAAGTAACTTCATAAAATCCGGCAGGGAGAACTCCCGCATCAACTACCGCAACAACCGAATCGACATATGCCGTCGGCGGATTCGCCGACCCTGAAGCGGTTTGTGTAATCGATTGAATAACCGAAACTCCGTTATCGGAAATAATTTTAGCAAACTTATCGCTAAAAATTTTCATACCTCCGTTATCGACAGTGTATTCAACGGAAGAAAAGTCTCCGTTTTCGGCTACCACTTTTTTATATTCAACCGAGTTAGTCTGAACCGATTTAGTATCGTAACCTGTAATTCTTTCTTCAAAAGACGAAGCGCATCCGGTGAATAACAGAAGAATACAAATTAAAATGCAAATTAAAGTAATTTTTTTATTTTTCATATTATTCTCCATAATATATACTGAACAAATAATAGAAAGTATAAGGATCGAGAACTTCTACATTACTGTTCCTTTCGAGTCTGGTAAAATAATTACATACAAAAGTAGGCGATTTCAATACGAACCTTAAACCGTTAAATGTCGGTTGTGTATTATTTGGATCGGGTCTGTAGGTTTCATATCCGCTGTCCATTCTAAGACAAGGAATTCCATCCACCATTGCATTGCCTCCGCCACCGCCGCCAGGTGTATAACCGAAACCTGCAGGTGTCATTTTTGAAATTTTATCTATAAATCCGGCATCGGTATTCATATTATACTGTGAAATATAGAATCCCATAATATCAATGTCCGCAATTTCATACCAACGTTTGCTCTGTTCTACATAACTTTCGACACTGCCTTTCAAACTATCTATTTGTTCCTGAGTTAAATATCCTCCGTTCTCTGTAAGAAGTAAATCGTTACGGCACAACATAAATTCGGCATTTTGATAGCCGTATCCGTTATCACTGCCTACAAAATAAGTGTTTTCACCGGCTCTGGAATAAATAAAATTGTATGCGTTAGGCACTCTTTCCATCAATCCGGTTGCTATAGGCCAACATAAAGGAAATTCGTTTAACCTCGGATCGTTAAAGAAAGTAGGTAAAAATTTATTAACCCAAGCTCCGCCGTCATAATCGCCCATATATGCTATAACATAATTTTTAACAGGTATTTCGTCTTTTGAAGTAATGTTGGCATATTCGGGATCGATATTATCAACCGAATACTGTCCGCTTTGATAATACTCGATTCTCGGAGTTTGAGAAAGAATAGAAGCATTGCAAAGTCCCGTACTACCGTAAGCATCCGCATCTTTTACGATATTGAAATAACCGTAAAGTTTAGATGTACCCCACTCTACAGGTACCGGTTCGTTAGGATTTTTTAAATCTCCTGCTTCATCGGGAATTGTAGAATGATCTGCACTGGAAGTATATTTAATCCACCACGGAGGGAATCCGACTATTCTTGAAGCATCGTCGGTTTCCTGTCTTTGGTTTTGCGTATAAAGAATTTTTACGGCAGTTGAATAATCGGTACCCAAATCCTGATAGGGATCGTCGTTAGGTATCTTATTATCCATACAGAATAAATCGAATATAAACGCCTTATTTTGAACAAGTAAATCTTTATTTGTTGTCATTTCAACATAAAGATTGTAATAAACCGAACATACCTGATTTTGGTCATAGGTATATGAATCGATTATGTTACCCATAATTTCGCTGCTGCAAAGTCCGGTTTCCAAATATTTTTCCATAGCCCAAATATATGCGTCGTTTTTTGCGGAACCGGTCGAGAGCGTTTGTGTATCCCAAATCAAACTGCCTTTTTCTCCCGTAAATTTGTTTACGAGATTATGTTTTATTTCCAAGCCGTAATCTTCAATTAAAATATCCATAAGACTGTTTGCTTTTGTGTTAAATCTAACGGGAACTAAATTTTCCACACCGCTTATTGTAATGGCAACGTTTGAAGTTGCGGGAACTTTATCGTCCCAAACCACCAAGCCGTTAATTTCGTCTTCAAATAATCTGAGCAATGTTCCGGGAGAGGTAACCATTTCTATCCTCTTTCCTTCCATAAACTCACCTTCTCTTGTCAAATAATCCAACCAGAACCAATCCGAATAAGTATCGCTTCCTTCACCTTGTTGAGTTAAATAAAGATAAAGTCTTTGCTGATTATTTCTGTTGACAAGACCTTGTATGGTGGAAACCAAAGTTAAAATATCATACGCAGTCGAAGAATCGGTTATATAATTTATATAAGAATACATATCAAATACATACAAAGTATCGCTTCTATATTTAATATCCGATTCTAAATCGTTTGTGAAATAAGAACGCAAATCGAATACTTCCGAAAATTCAGAAGGCGTAATTGCTTTCAATTCTGCATTTCTTACCTTAATTTGAGTACTGTTTCCGTAACCGGCATAAGCTGCTACCCAAACAGTTACGTTGGAAGTTTCATAAACTGTAAAATCCAATCCGTAATCTGTAAAACTATTTGTAGCATCCATAGCACATAACGGGCTGAAGCCCAAAACTTCATAGCTTTTGGTTATTACTTCAACGCTTTGGTTGGCTTCCGACTGACTGTTGGGTTTAAAATAATTAACTTCTTTTGTTCCTTCTTCAACAGTAAACGCTCTTAAATCCATAACGGGAGTATAAGAGGAACTGCCTTTCGAAAGACTCATATTAAAAGTTATATTATAATATCCCGGTTCAAG
>CASEPJ010000230.1 GCA_949289715.1 uncultured Clostridia bacterium | reverse complement strand
TTAAAATGGCCGGTGAAATGTTAGCTTGTTTTATAAACAGATTTACTCCCAAAAGTTTTATTTCTCCGAGAATTAAAATTCATTTTATAACTCCCGTAGGTTCAACCAAAGAAGACAAGATAAAATTCGAAAAGGCTGCTCATTGCGTAAACCTCGAAGAAGTCGATTTTGTCAGTTGGCCGGAATTAATGACAAAAGGTTTGGGAAGGGAGGATTTTACTACATTAATTGCTGATTTGGGGGCAGGTAAAACGGATGTAGTGATAGTAAAAGACGGCGAATTGCTTTACGGTGCCACTTTCGATATTGGCGGCAACGATATGGACACAAGCATTAAAGAATACGTCGAATATAGATATGGTGTGCAGATATCGGAAAAATCTGCTAGAAACGCTAAAATAACGGCGGGCAGTCTTTATAAGAACGATTCTGCATCAATTGAAGTTTCGGGTAGAGCGTTAATTAATAATAATCAAACTCAACTGACGTTAACCGCAGTAGAACTCAGCAAAGTTTTATATGAATATTATTATAAATTTTTTGAAATGATTGATAATATTTTAACTCTCGTTCCGGCAGAAATTGTAAATGAAGTTAAAGAAGAGGGAGTTTTCTTTTCCGGCGGGGCAAGTTTAATGCCGGGACTATCTAAGCTTGCAGGCGAAGTTATGCGTATAGGCATTAATATGGTTGACGAACCTCTTTTGGAAACTTTTAAAGGAATTTAATTTTTTTGGGGATTTTGTATGAAAAAATTTTTTATATTCGTTATTTGTATTATTTTTGCCGCAGGCAGTTTTGCTTTCGTTTCGGACAATGCTTTTGCTGCCGAAGCTATAACACTTTTTGATAATGCTTTCGGACCGGGAAGAAATAACAGTAAAGATAATTTTCTTGCGAGCGATTGTACGATTCAGGATTCCCCCAGTCAGCCTTATGCTCCGGGTAGTGGTTATACATCGATGAGGGTCAATATCGACGGCAGTTTTGTATTGGAGTCAAAATTCGACAACAGTATTGACGTGTCGGATCCTGCTTATACTTTTATATCTTTTTATCTTTATGTTACCGATTTAGATATTTTCAGAAAAGCAGACAGTGCGCAACTCGAACTGACTTCTAGCGGAGAGTGCGATGTGGAAGAAAGCTCGATAGAACTTAATACTCCTTCTTTCTATAATATTTTGGAGGAAGGAAAGTGGAATTTCATTTATTTGTATTTCAAAAATATTCCCGACGGTCAAATGAATTATTCCAATTTCAATTATATAAGAATTTATGCCGTAGGGGACGATATTCCTAAGGCGACTTTATTCTTATGTAATTTTAAAGTTAAAACAAACGATAACGGAGGCGGCAGTGTAGTAAAGAATGCTGAAGTTAGGACGTGGCCTTTAATAGATCCCGATGCAGACGAATTGGTTAAACAGGAACCGGAATGGCCGCCTATATATGAAGTTGTAAATCCTGTTATTGATGAAGATGCGATTTACGAAACGAATACGGATATATATCTGCCTGTACCCGTAATAGAAGATTTGGCTAACGGAAAATTTTATACAACCAATTATAAATTATCTATTAACGGACCAAATAATTTTACCAGTTCGGACAGTTTTATAAATGTTTCCGTTCCAGGAACGTATATAGTTTATTGGGAGGCATATAACCCCGATACCGGAGAAATATTGAGATCCAGTTCGTATAATGTTATAGTCGTTTTGGCCGAGAATTCGGACGATGAATTAATACAAATTCCCAAAGATACTATTCCGCCCGTAATGGATATAACTAATATCGCTTCGGTTCAAATACTAAAAAGAATTATCGATTTAACCCCGAAAGAAATTAATGACAATGAAACAGATCCGGAAAATTTATTGCTGATAATAAAGGTTACTGCTCCCAACGGAGTTACGGAAACTTTAATAAAAAGGGATTATGCTCCTCAAATGGAAGGGAAATATATCGTAAATTATTATTTGAGAGATTTGCAGGGTAATTATACCGAATTGAATACTGTTTTTACCGTAGGAGACCCTAACAAAACTTATTCAACGGATAATTGGATGTATTTATATATAGGTTTAGGTGCGGCAGGTTTTGTTGCTATTTCAACGCTTATAATAAAAGCTATAGTATTAAATAAAAAGCAAAATAAAAAAGATTATTAATAATATTTATTAAATATTAAAAATTTAATTATAAAAAGCTAAAAAACCCGAATTATCGGGTTTTTTGTTTTGTCAAAATAAAATAATTAATAATAAAATAAAAGTTTATTTAATTGATTTTAAGATATAATTTAAAATATTGATTTTATAAAAAAGCCGTTTTTTTAAACGGCTTTTTATTTATTATTCAGCTTTTCCGTCGCAGCCTAAAACGTTAATTAATTTATGTTTTACCACGTCCTTAATAGCTTCACGAGCAGGTTTTAAATATTGTCTGGGGTCAAAATGGGTGGGATTTTCTGCCATGTGTTTTCTTACCATTGCTGTAAATGCAAGTCTTAAATCGGAGTCGATATTAATTTTGCATACAGCCATGGAAGCTGCTTTTCTCAACATATCTTCGGGAACTCCCTGTGCACCGGGCATACTTCCGCCGAACTCTTCAATTATTTTAACATAATCTTGCATAACAGAAGAAGCACCGTGTAATACAATGGGGAATCCGGGTAAAATTTTGCCGACTTCTTCTAAAATATCAAAACGTAATTTGGGTTCGCCTTTGAATTTAAATGCTCCGTGACTTGTTCCTATGGCAATTGCAAGACTGTCTACACCGGTTTTTGTTACAAATTCATGTACTTCTTCGGGTCTTGTATAGGAGGAATCTTCAGGTTTTACTTTTACATCGTCCTCAACTCCGGCAAGTCTGCCCAGTTCGGCTTCAACAACAACACCTCTGTCGTGTGCATATTGAACAACTTGTTTTGTTATTTCAATATTTTTTTCAAATGCGTAATGCGATGCGTCTATCATTACAGAAGTAAACCCGTCTTCGATTGCCGATTTGCATAGCTCGAAAGAATCGCCGTGGTCAAGGTGAAGACAAATAGGTAAACCGCTGTCTATTACGGCAGCTTCAACTAATTTTTTTAAATATGTAGGATTAGCATATTTTCTCGCACCGGATGAAACCTGAAGAATCAAAGGAGATTTGACTTCTTTTGCGGCTTCAACAATACCTTGTATTGTTTCCATATTGTTAACGTTAAATGCGCCTATGGCATAACCGCCTTGATATGCTTTTGCGAACATATCTTTTGTTGTAACTAATGGCATTATAATGACCTCCGAAAATTTATTTTATATTAAAAATATTATACTACATTTTTTTTCATTTTCAAAATAAAAATATTGATTAAGCGAAAAAAATGTAATTATTTTCTAATATATTGACAAATTAATAATATTATATTAAAATTAATATGTTATGATTAAATAATGTGAGGTGGATTATGTTAGATTTAAGAAATAAAAAATTAGCTCAGAATTTAGTCAGATACAGCATTAAAGTTCAACCCGGCGAAAAAGTTTTAATCGAAGCTAAAGGCGTTGATTACATGCTTGTAAACGAAATTATAAAAGAAGTTTATTCGGTGGGGGCATTTCCCTTTGTAGAAGTGATTGATTCCAGAATGCAAAGAGAGCTTTTAATGGGAACGTCCGAAGAACATTTAAAGCGCTGGGCCGATTACGATAAATACAGAATGATGGATATGGATT
>CASEPJ010000229.1 GCA_949289715.1 uncultured Clostridia bacterium | reverse complement strand
TTATCTTTCAAAATGCAAGATACGGCCTTTTCTTCGGTAAAATATCGATTCAATAATTTTTTAAATTCCGTCTTATGATTCGGGTAAATTATATGGCATAATTCGTGAATCACTACATATCTGGTACATAATATAGGATATTTTGCTAAATGTAAACTAAAATTCAATTTTCTTTTCGTATAATAGCAACTGCCCCATCTGCTTCTCATGTTTTTTACACAATAGCCTATACTTTTTATACCCGTAATTTTTTCGCATTCAGGCACGATAATATCTAATTTTTTTATCAATTCGCTTTTATAAAAATTTAATAAAGTTTTTTTGCAGTTTTCGTAATCTTTGTCTTTTACCGTCATTTCTATATATCCGTTTTGAAAAAAACAACTATTTTTTATTCCTGTTTTTATATGCAGCGGATAAAAATCACCCCATAAACTGAAATTTTCATCATTTTCGAATTTTATTTCTCTATAAGTATATTTTTTCTTTGCCTCAATTATAAAATCATATTTTAAAGACAAAATTTTCTTTATTTCCTTTAAAGTTACGCTGTTTGGTGCGGAAACCGTTACCGTCCCGTCGGGCGGATTTATCCTTATTCTCACATAGCGCATATTGTTTTTTCTCAACAACAGAAATTGCAACCCCTCAAAGCTTTGATATATCTTATTATTCATAATGCCGTTTAAATAACTATAATTTTAACCGAAAATTAATTTTGCCGACTTTTAATAATTATTTTAATATAACTCTCATTTATTTTTTTAATAATTTAATTTTAATAATTAAAAATTACCTATATAAAAAAAGCAATCCTAATAAGGATTGCGATTTTTAATTTTTATGCTGTGGTTTCAACGCTTTCCAACCAATCAGCATATACTGATTTATCTATATATACATAGGTCTTTCCGTCATCCCATACCCTTTCTTTTTCGTTTTCGATATGAACGGTTATAATGTTGTTATATTCGTTGGATTTATATGTGCTTTCCAAACTTTCGAAATACAAATCTCTTACAGTATGTTCAACAGCAACAATTTTTTCATTTTCTTCGTCCCAAGCATAAGTTACATTATAAACATCGTCCAAATCGTAAGTTGTCATAGGTTCAACAATTTTAGTGATATAAACGACATGGAAACCGTAATCGGTCAAAATTAATTGAGAATAACTGCCCAATGTGCCGTTTTCTCCGAGTTCTCTCGCACCGTCGATAAATTCTTCAACATAAGTGGTTTCTCTGCCTTCGGGTGTAATAAGATAATCGTATTCGTTGTTAAACATTCCGGTATCCGTTCCGAATCTGTAAAGATAATCGACGAAAACTATATTCTTTTCTTCCAAAGTATTAGCAGCATTAAGATCGGAAACTAACATATCATAAACTTCCTGATAGGTATAAGACTTGTCGGTTTCATATCCGTTTTCTCTTTCGAAACATGTTATTTCTTTTGAAAGCTGCTCTCTGAATGCCTTATATTTTGCTTCATCGTAATTGTTTTTAGCATAAGTTAAAAGAGTCGTCTGTTCACTTGAGAAAGGGATAAGCAAATTTTTAACAAAGAAATATTTATTTACTCCGTATTCGTTTACATAATCGGGAATATACAACGAAAGGTCGCTGGTAGATGATAATCCTGTTTCAAAAGCATCCAACGAGCTGTTATAACTTTCCATATTCAAAGCCAAAACGTTTCTATAAAGCATTTCCACAATAGAATCTGGAACATCTGTATCGTCCTGTATTTTATTCTGGAGTTTCGTAATAATTTCGGTTTCCAAAGCGGATATATAAATATCGTTTAAAGTTTTGCCCTGTGTTTCAAGATAGTTCTGCCACTGCAACCAAGCTTCATAGCGAGTTTTATTAGACTTTTCGGGCAATTTGGGTGCGGCAATCAATTCTACATCGTCGGGTTCTTCTTCCTCATCTTCCGTTTCCAATTTATTCAATGTATCCCACTTTTTAACTTCGGTAAAATCATCGTCATCGTCATCAGTAACTGTAGAATCGTTGTTTTCTTCTTCCTCATCTTTAATGCCCCAGTCTTCTTTAACCGATTCCTCGAGAGAGTCGAGATTGCTTTCTATAGTATCTATTGCAGACTGTCTTGCGGCATTAATTTCTTTGTTCGTCAAATAAAGTTCATAATTATACATATGACTTTCGCTGTCAAAGAAATTTTCGGTATCCAAATCTTT
>CASEPJ010000228.1 GCA_949289715.1 uncultured Clostridia bacterium | reverse complement strand
CGTCAATATAATCATTTTGTTTAAAAAACACATTTGCGCTTTCTCTTGTGGTTTCTTCAATTAATTGAATACAAGACGAATCGAAATTAGCTTTTTTCAATGATGATTTAATAGAATCGACTATCGCAATATTACTTTCTATTGCATCTTTACTGCCCCTCAAAACTAAAGCATTCCCGCTTTTTACACAAAGTCCTATGCAGTCGGCAGTAACGTTAGGCCTTGCCTCATATATTATTCCTATAACGCCCAAAGGAATTCTGACTTTTTCGATTTTCAATCCCTTAACGGTCTCCCATTTATCCAAAACTTCGCCTATTGGGTCTTCTAAATCGATTATTTGCCTAATTCCTTTTGCCATTGCAATAATTCTTTCATCGGTTAATTTTAAGCGGTCTATAAAATGCTGAGGCTTACCTTCTTTTAATGCGGCTTCTATATCTTTAGAATTAGCCTGTAAAATTTTCTGAGAATTTTCTTCCAAAGCCGATGCAATAATACTCAACATTTTATTTTTTTCTTCTTCTTTTAACAAAGCAATGTAATTTTTCGATTCGAAAGCCTTTTTACAAGCATCGATAACAGTATTCATAAAAATCACCTTATAATCAATATTTATAATAAAAATTTATTTATAATATTATTAAAGATTAATATCATTTAAGACTAATCTTCATCCTCTTCTTCCGGAAGTTCCGCATTATGGAAAACTCTTTGCACATCGTCCAAATCTTCCAATGCGTCGAGTAATTTATTTACTTTTATTGCCGTTTCTTCATCGGGCGTAACAGTGTTTTGCGGCAACATTTCAACTTCACAAGAAATAAAAGTTATTCCTTGATTTTCCATATTTTGTTTAACTTTATATAAATCTGCAGGTGCTGTATAAATTTCAAATACATCGTCCTCGGCTATAACATCGTCTGCTCCGGCATCGATGGCAGTCATAATTATATCGTCTTCTATTGTAGATTCATTTTTTTCTATTACAAGTATCCCTTTTCTGTCAAACATAAAAGATACACAATTCGTAGTTCCCAAAGAACCTCCGAATTTATCAAAAAGATGACGAACATCCCCCGCAGTTCTGTTTTTATTGTCGGTAAGAGCTTCAACTATTACCGCAACACCTCCCGCACCGTATCCTTCATATGTCATATTTTCATAATTTACGTTGCCTAATTCTCCTGCAGCCTTTTTTATGCTTCTTTCAATATTATCGTTAGGCATATTATTGGCACGAGCTTTTGCAATACATGCTTCTAATTTAGAATTCGAAGAAGGGTCAGCTCCGCCTTCTTTTACTGCAACAGCTATTTCTCTGCCTATTTTTGTGAAAATTTTGCCCTTTGCAGCATCGCCTTTTGCTTTTTTATGTTTTATATTTGCCCATTTTGAATGTCCTGACATAGTTACCTCCTTATTTGCTGTTTAAAATATACATTAAAATTCCCGCACTTACCGCAACATTTAACGATTCCATATTTGCCGACATAGGCAACGAAATACTGTCGTTTGCAATTTCCTTTATGTCGGTTCCTACTCCGTTAGCTTCGTTTCCAAGAACTAAAGCAAATGGATCGGTTCTTTTAAAATTGAATACATCCTCTCCTGCCATATCGGCGACAATCAAATTTAAAGGATTTTCATCGATAAATTTAAAGAAACGGGAACGGTTCATCTCTAAAATATTAACAAAAAAAATTCCGCCCATAGAAGCTCTGACGGCTTTAGGAGAAAAAGGATCTGCACAGTCTATTAAAATCAACGTTTCATATTCGCAAGCTGCCGCAGTCCTTATAATCGTACCCAGATTTCCCGGGTCATTAATATTGTCCAAAACCAAGGATTTAGAAGATATTTCACTTCTAAATTCCGGTTTTTTTACAACGGCTAAAACACCTTGCGGCGTAATAGTATCGGAAATTTTTTTCATGACAGCTTGAGTTACAACAATAGGTTGGACCCCCAAACCGTCATAATCAAATTCGGAATCTTCCGTAATAAATAATTTTTCTATTTGAAGATTGGAAATTTTCAAAGTTTTAACGAGATTTTCCCCTTCGGCTAGAAAAAGATTACTTTCTTCCCGAAATTTTTTTTCTTTTAATTTAGATATATTTTTTATCTCCGGATTATCGGATGAAGTTATATATTTCATAATATTGGAATATGAATAAAGCCTTTAAATTTAAAGGCTTTATAATTTTAGAGTTTTGCTTTTGCGGTTTGTGCCAATTGTGCAAAAGCGGCATTATCGTTAACTGCTATATCAGCTAAAACTTTTCTATTCAGATTAACACCGGCAAGTTTTAAACCGTACATAAATTTACTATATGATAAACCATTGTTTCTTGCGGCAGCGTTTATTCTAGTTATCCAAAGTTTTTTGAAATCTCTTTTTTTCAATTTTCTGCCAATGTAAGCG
>CASEPJ010000227.1 GCA_949289715.1 uncultured Clostridia bacterium | reverse complement strand
TAATTCTATAAATTTAATTTTATATTTATTAATTTATTTATAGCATATTAATCTTATTTTCGTTTTTGACATTATTTTTGATAATTTTTGATAATTAACAAAAAATATCATAACTAAAATTTTAATTAAATAATTGATAAAATTCATCTTTTTTCTAGCCTAACTATTAAAAATATTAAAATACTATATAAAAATAAAATTCGACCTATTAATAGATTATTGCTAATAACAAATTATAAAAAATAAAAAAAATATTATAAATTCAAATTCAACATGGACAGCAATCTATTGTTCATACCGTATTGTTCAATAGCCGTTTTAGAAAGTATCGATAAAGCTTTGGATTTATATTCGAATTTCTCGAGATTATCTTCGTCGGCAGAATCTATTTGCTTTAAATAATTTAAAACAATTGAATCTATCGCATATCTGCCTTGGTTAATACAATCTTCGCATATTGCTCCGCTCTCAAAATTATAATATAAAAGTTTTACTTTTTTACCGCAGGAGGAACATTCGTCAAAACTCAGTTTTCTGCCGTTTAAAGCAAAATATTTAATTAAATATTTAGATATTAATACCCCTTGATTTACCTTTCCGTTTGCAGCAACATTCAAAAATCTCAATGCGTTAAAAAAAATTTCCCCCTCCGGTTTATGAAAAGGAATAACGCTTAAAGAATCTAAAATAATACTCCCCGCATAATATTTAGATAAGTCGGCAGTCAGCTCATAAAAAGAATTAATTAAATTACATCCGGTGACAGAAAAATTTTCATTAGATTCTAAAATCGCATATTCGCCGAAACAAAAAGGTTGGGCTGCAAATTTTAATTTTGCATCCTTTTTTTTTACTCCCCTTATTTTTGCAAAAATTTTTCCTTTTTGCAAAGTAAATAAAGTTAGTTGCTTATCGTTATCCTTAAGTTCAGTTACGCCTATACATATTGCAGGCATATTTTCTGGTATCATATTAATTAAAAAAGAGAACTTTTTATAAGTTCCCTTAAATTTTACAATATTTTATTTATATTTACAAGCAAATTCAAAGCTATTTCATCTGAATTTATCGGTATCGTCAAAAATTTCATCTCCTTGCCCACTTATAGCTTTATAAAAGGAATAAAAAGCAGGATTGCCGCTTAAAGAAAACATATCCCAAAGAACATGGTCTATTTGAGAATCGGGTAATTTACCGTGATTATTCGGATCATTAAATATCATAAATTTGCTCCTCCTGTTAATTATAGTATGTTGCAAAAAAAATAAAATATTCGGTATAAATAAAAAAGTTTTTGCAATAATAATTAACTGTCGTCAGAAGACTCAAAAGTGCTTTTTAATTTTTTCATTTCCAATTTTTTGTCTACCGCATCATGTATCAATTTTATAATAAAAGCCATTAACGGTACGCCTATTAAAACTCCCAATATTCCGCCTAAAGCTCCCCCTATAATAACCGCAATAAATACCCACGTTCCGGAAATTCCCAAACTGTTACCCACCAATTTCGGATAAACCAAATTGCCTTCCAGCTGTTGGACCAAAAAAATATAAATCAAAAATATAATTGCCTTTTGCGGACTTTGAATCATAATGATTAAAGTTGCGGGGATAACTCCGATAATGCCGCCCACTATGGGAATAACGCTGGTAATAGCGATTAAAAAAGATACCAATAAGGCATTTTTTATTCCGAAAATGAGCATTCCCAAATAACAAAGAACGCCCGAAATTAAAAATTCGGTTCCCTGCCCCACAATAAATTTGGTAAACAAATTTGAAGCATATCTGCTTATTTCCAAAATCTTCTCTACCTTTTTTACCGAAAAAATACATAACAAAATTTTGGTTGAACCTTCGGCGAGTTTTTCTTTGCCAAACAACAAAAATACCGCCAAAAATAATGCTAAAAAAACATTTATTATACTTCCTAATATTTCGGAAATTTTCATTCCGCTGTTAGCAAACATAATGAAAAAATTATCGAAAATTCTATTGATTAAATCCGATATTTTACCGTATAACACATCGGAATTGTCTTTAGACAAACCCATTGAATCAACCAAACTGTTTAACCACGCAAAAAAATTCTCAGTTATATTGCCTATTTCTCCGCCCAATACGTTTAAACTTTTCGTTAAAGTAGGCCAAATTAAAAAGACAGCCGCTATTATTATGCCTGACATAATAATAAAAACAGTTATAACAGAGAGAAATTTTCTTAATATCGAATGTTTTTTAATAAATTTAAAAATTTTCTTTTCAAAAAATCTACAGGGAATATTTATTAAATAAGCCAATATCAGCCCTAAAAAAATAGGTTTAAAAATATATAAAATATAAATAAAAACGTTTATAATTTGATTTAAATAAATAACAAATGCAAATAAAAGAGCGATTATAATTGCAATTATAACAGGCTTTTTAAGCTCACTGAATTTCAATAACCGCTCCCTCCTTACATTACTGTTTACGATATCCTAAATTATTCAATGTGGAATTATCGTCTCTCCAATCTTCTTTTATGCGTACCCAAAGTTTCAAATTTACTCTTTTATTTAAAAGTTTTTCCATGTCTTTTCTTGAATACTCCCCGATCGTTTTCAGCATTGCTCCGTCTTTACCGATTACAATCGGTTTATGTGAAGATTTTTCTATGTAAATATCGGCATCTATATCGTAAATACTTTGGTCTTCTCTTAAATTCATTCTAACTATATTTACGCCGACTCCGTGCGGAATTTCGTCCTTTAAAAGAAGAAGCGCTTTTTCTCTTATAATTTCCGAAACCATAAATCTCTCTGTTCTGTCGGTATACATATCGTCCGGATAATACAATATATTAGAAGACAAATATTTTTTCAATACATTTTTAAGTTCGTCTAAATTTTTGCCTTTTTTTGCAGATACCGGAACCACTTCTTTGACGGACATAGAGTTTAATTTTTCCAATTCCGGAAAAACCTGTTCGTAATTTACCAAATCCATTTTCGTAAAGGCAACGATTATATTAAATTTTTTATATTTTTCAATCAAATATACGTCCTGACTTGTTAAACCTTTGGAGGCATCTATGACTATAATAACAGCGTCTACATCTTCAGATGCCGTTTTAACAGAGTCCATCATAAATTCACCCAATTTATTTTTTGGTTTTATAATTCCCGGAGTATCCACGAAAACTATTTGATAATCGCTTTCGTTTAAAATACCTACAATTTTATTTCTGGTTGTTTGTGGTTTTGGTGAAACTATTGCCACTTTCTCTCCTATTAAAGCATTAAGAAGAGAAGATTTACCCGCATTTGGTCTACCTATAATTGCAATAAAACCCGATTTCATATAATTACCTTTTTATTTTATTTCTTTTGTTTGAAAATTATACGGAATTAAATTACTTAATTTTAATTCTCTGCATTGGCTTCCGTCACTCAAAAAAACATCCATATCGCCGAATTCGCAAAGCATTTGCCTGCATACCCCGCAAGGATATGCCAACTCCCCCTCGTGATAAACGGCTAAAGCCTTGAATTTTTTTACGCCTGCCGTTACCGCAGAACACAGAGCGCTGCGCTCTGCGCAAACCGTTGCTCCGAACGATATATTTTCAACATTGGTTCCCGCAAAAATTTCACCGTTTTCAGCCATTAATGCCGCTCCTACAGCAAAATGCGAATAGGGAGAATAAGAATTTTGCGAGGCCTTTTTTGCGGTATTTATCAAAGCTTGTTTTTCCCTTTCACTCATTGGAAATCATCCTTTTTATTATTTCTTCTTCTTTCTCTCTCATAATCTTTTTATCGAATTCTTCTATATGATCATATCCGAACAAATGTAAAAATCCGTGGGTCAAAAGATAAAACAACTCTCTTTCAAACGAATGATTATATTCTTCCGCTTGTTCTTTTACTTTATCCATACATATGGCAATATCGCCTAAATAAATATTCTTTCCGTTAGAATCCAAAGGAAAATCAGTTTTATTTAAAATTACCCCCGGTTTCACATTTAAAAAAGGAAAAGATAAGACATCGGTAACTTTATCTATACCTCTGTATTCTTTATTTATTTGACGAATTTCCGATTTATTTACGAATTTGACGGTAACTTCAATATTTTTAGGCTGAGACAAATATTCCAAAGTACTTTTAAATAGAAAATTTATTTGCTTTTTGTATTTTTTTACATCCTTATCTGCATCGATTAAATTTATCATGATTTTCTCCTGAGTGCATCTTGATAGGAAACTCTTTCGTGCATAACAGCCGGCACAGAAGTAATGATGCTGGATTTAATCATATATATTTCTTTAAGAGTTATGGGACAATCATCGAACTGACCAAGTTTCAATCTTTCGTCGACTATATCGTTTACCACTTTGGTAACCGTTTCTGCCGTGGGACTTTTAATTGCCCTTATGGCGGCTTCGCACGCATCGGCTATCATTAATATTGCGCTGATTTTAGTTTTAGGCGTTTCATTATGATAGCTGAACATAGATCTATCAACTTCCCCTTCGGTAAAAGATTGTGCCTTTTTATAAAAATATATAACAGGCAATGTGCCGTGATGTTGATATATAGCATCTCTTATTTCTTCAGGAAGATGATATTTTCTTGCATATTCCAAACCTTTGTTTACATGGTCGGTAATAATTTTAACACTTACTTCCGGAGTTAAATCATCGTGAGGATTAGGTATATCGATTTGATTTTCGGTAAAATATTCCGGATAATACAATTTACCTATATCGTGATACATAGCGCATGCCTTTGCCAAATGCTGATTTTCACCTATGGCAATCGCACAGCTTACCGCAAGATTTGCAATTTGGACACTATGATAATAAGTTCCGGGGGCTTTTTCTTTCAATTCCTTCAATAAAGGCATGTCCGGGTTAACCAATTCGACAAGTCTGAAATTAGTACTTAAATTAAATAACGATTCGACTATGGGTAAAGTTGTCATAAATACCGCAACACTGAATATTCCGCTTACGAAACTGAATATCAATATATTAACATAATCTACGTTATACCCCATTATTAAATTGTAAATCATGCTTACGGAACAAACTATTGCCCCCAATGCAAAACCAATAACCACCAAAATTATTCTTCTGGCGTTTTGTCTTATACCGTATATTACAAAACTGCCGCATAAAAAATTTGAGAAAATAACAATCGGATATTCCACAGATAACGGATTTATCCCCGTACTGAAATCAATCCCCGCATAAAAAATCAAAATGCTTATTACGTTAAAAAGCATAGCCGTTTTATCGTCTACGAGAACGGCTACAAATAATGTTCCCAAAACGAGAGGAACAATATAAATACTGATGTAATGCTCCAAAAACATACTGATTATAGTATTTAACAAGAGCATAAAATTTAAAAGAAAAGCTGTTCTTATACTATACTGATGGATTTCATTTCTGTCTTTATATAAAAACAAAAACATTAC
>CASEPJ010000226.1 GCA_949289715.1 uncultured Clostridia bacterium | reverse complement strand
TTCCTTTCTAACGCCGATACCGTACTCTTCTTTTGCAAAACCTACGTCTACATAAGTTAAATCATTATATTCGGTACCCTCTCCGGTCATGGCTTTTGCCATAGTTATATCTATAATAGCTATGTTGCTTGCTCCTGTTTTTACCTCGATTAAAGTATCTTTTTGAGCTTCAAATCCGTTTAAAGTTACAGAAGCATTTTTCAATTCTTCCGCTTCGTTAACAACTTTTTCTCCTGCTGAACCCGATTCTACCGCAATTGATTTTCCGGCAAGGGAAGCTATATCGGCGTAAGAAGCTGCATCCGACTGTTTGCATACTACTACCTGTTGATTTTCCATATAAGAATCGGTAATGGCAATTGCGGATTTTAATTCGTCTGTAATCGTCATTCCGTTCCATATACAATCTATTTCCTTTGCGTTTAAAGATATAACTTTATTATTCCAGTTAATTTCTATAAATTCGGGGGTATATCCCAATTTTTCGCAGACCAATTCTGCAAATTCCGTATCGAATCCCACAAAATTATTATTTTCATCTAAATAATTCATGGGAGCATAATATGTAAAACCTATTTTTAATTTGTTTTCGTCATTTTTACATCCCGAAAAGCCGAAACAAACTCCTGCCAGCATTACGGCGCACATCAAAACTGTTAATATTTTTTTCATAATTTTTCTCCTTCGCTTTGTTACTTTATCGCTTTATCATAATAAAGTATATTATATTATATATATTTTTTTAAACATTGTAAAGCAAAAACACACAAACAATTCAAGATTTTAAAAATAAATGCCTAAAAGGCAATTTCTTGTTTTATTTCAATAAAAATAATTTAAAAAATAACTGTCAATTTTGAAAAAAAATTTAAAGAAATAGATTAAATACATTTATTTAATTTATACTAATTCTTTAATTAAACCTATTAGTGAATAAATTTTTAATTAATTTGTTTATAAAAAATTTAACGATTTAGATTATTTAAAATTGAATTTTTAAAATTACAAAAAATAATTTGCTTTATTATAAAAAATAATGCTGTTTAATTAAAAAATAATATTTAAATTTAATATAAATTTTCCTTTTATTATTAAGTTATAAAAATATTTTAAATAATAAAAAATTTATTATAGAATTATAAAAAAATCCAAATTGTAATTCCAAATAATAAAGTTTATATCGAAAAAATTGGATAATCTTAAATAATTATTTATTAAAATTTTTTATTGTTATATATTTTGTATAATCAATTAAAATACTTTTTCATAAACGCTTGACACATTATGTTATATCATTTATACTAATTATATATTATATAATAAGGAGAAAAAATATGCAAAAAAAATTAATAAGCGTATTTCTTACAATTTTGTTATTATTCTCTGTAATTTCGACTTTTGCCGGCTGCAAAAAAAATGAACAATCCACAGGAGAAAATAAAACAATGAATTTTTATATTGATGAAAACGCAATTAACGAATATGAAACAAACACATACGACCCAACTTATGTTGACGGAGAATTATATACGATTTTTCAAACAGGTTCTAACTACACACCGGGAGAAGAATTAAATACCAACACCGTAATGGTATTTTGTAACGATGCTTCAGGTTATACGGAATCGAGATTAAACAGTTGGGAAAAGGCCGATTATGCATCTCTCGGTTTTATGACTGCTCTTGGCAGAGATACTGCTTCATATTACGTTTCCGGTAAATATGACGGTGAAACACATTACGATATAATACAAAAAGACATAAGCAATGCCGATGTAAATCATTCCGCAGGAACTCCTTATGTAGTTCCCACTATCGGTTTCTGCGATTATCTTGTGGATATGATGAGATTGGCTTGCGAAAGGGATTATAAATATATTTTCCTTGAAGAACCAGATTTTTGGGAAAAATCCGGTTACAGCGAAGCCTTTAAAAACGAATGGTTGGATTATTTCGGAACCGAATGGGAAGACCCTGCCTCTTCTTACAAAGCCGCATATATGTCTGCTGAGCTTAAAGCTTATATAATGACAAGAGCATATGAACATATCGGTACGGAGTTAAAAAAAGATTATCCGGAAGTAGAGTTATTTGTTTGTACCCACTCTTCCGCTTCTTATTCATATAACACACCTATAATTTCAAACAATTATGAGATATTAAATTCCCCCGTTGTGGACGGACTTGTTGCACAGGCTTGGAGTAATACAAGTAACGTTACATTAACCGTTGCGGGAGTAACTGGTAAAATGCCCTTCCAATTCAGTTATATGGAATATTCGGAACTTATCAATCTTGCAAAACTTAACGGTAAAAAAGTTTTCACCCTTGCAGACCCTCTTGCAGACGGTGTGGCAACCGAAGACGAAATAAGACCGATATACGAAGAAAATATAATTGCACAGTTTATTAATCCTGATATCGACGCTTTCGAAGTTATGCCCTGGCCTAGCAGAGCTTTTGTGGACGTTTCCGGTTGGTATAAGGCTTTACAGGAAAACATAATTAAAATCTCCGGCGAACTTGCGAAACTCTCCACCACCGCTAAATCGGGTAGTACGGGAATTGGATGTCTTATGAGTTATACTGCTGCGGTTAACAGCGAATCTTCAATGCCGGCATTTACCTCTCTTTGCATAAGTCTTATCAACAGAGGTGTTCCAGTAAACGTTTTAACATTGGAAGGTTTATCCGACCCTGCATATTTGGACGGCATCCATACCTTAATAGTCAGTTACGACCATATAAAACCTATAACTAGCACATACAACAAAACTATATCCGATTGGGTCAAAAACGGCGGCTCACTAATATATATTGGCGGTTATAACGAACATCAGGAAGCCGGTTTATGGTGGAAAGATGCAGGCTTCGCTTCTCCCGAAGCGCATTTATTCTCCGAGTTGGGATTATCGGTTACGCCTGCAAATTTAGGTAATGTCGTATATGCCGATTTAAAATCGCAAGTGGAAACAAATTATATGTATTCTGAAATAGTAGACGATACTATTGCCGGTTTAGGTTACAGATTCACTTCTTATTCGGTTGCAGGTGCCACTACCATATATTCATTGAACAATCAGCCCGTAGTCGTTGAAAAACCGGTAGGCGAAGGCAACGTTATTATAGCCGGTTTCGAACCTTCAATTATAAACAGCGGTTCTAGCACAAGTTATAAATTATTGGAAAATTTAGTTATTCGCAGTATGCAAGTACAGAATAAAAAATACACCGCTCCCAATTTTATGCATACGACAAGAGGCGAATATGAATTGGTTAAAGTTTATGACGGCTCTTACAAATTGGATGGTTTATATTTAGATATATTCAGTACTCAAAAAGGTTTCATAGACCAAACGGTATATGAAAATCCCACACTCGAAAACAAAGCTCACAAATTATTCAAAAAAATCGATACGGATGCCGAACCATATATTATTCAAGCTAACGGCGAATATTCCGATCTTGCAGCTACCTCTTCTATGATGACTTTTAGTATGGTAAATACCGCTTATACTTCCGGCAAGGAACCTACTAACGCAATAATTATGATATGGACCGACGGCAAAGATTTTTCGGATGTCACCATAATAGATGAAAAGAATAAAGAAATTATTCCGTCATTATGCTATACTGACGATTACGGAGTTTTGCATATTGTATATGAATATAAATATATAGAAAAAACAAATGTTTCCGTTACAGTTCAATGGTAAAAATTAAATAAAAAAATAACCGACGAAAGTCGGTTATTTTTTTACCAATTATAGATTTAATGTTAATAAATACACAAATAATAATGCTTTTAATTAACGGTAAAACAATTAATATTTATCGAATTATCAAATTAATTTGCCTCAGCATTAACAGATTTAGCTCTCTTTATAGACAAAGATATTCTTTTTTTATTTAAATCTACACCCATAACATAAACATCCACAATATCACCTACTTTTAAAACTTCGTTCGGATGTTTTATAAACTTATCGGAAATTTCCGAAATATGCACTAATCCGTCCTGATGAACACCTATATCCACAAAAGCTCCGAAATCAATAACATTTCTGACAGTACCGGTCAATATCATTCCTTCTCTTAAATCTTTCATATCGAGAATATCGCTTCTTAAATGCGGTTTAGGTAAACTGTCTCTTACGTCTCTTCCCGGTTTCATAAGTTCGCTTATGACGTCTTTTAACGTTTCAATTCCTATTTTGGATTTTTCGGCTAATTTGTTTAAATCGGTATTTTTCAATGCAAGAGGCAATGTTATCAATTTTCCTTCTTTAACGTCTTCGTTTGTGTAGCCGAAGTTTTCAAGAATTATTTTAACCGCAGGATAACTTTCAGGATG
>CASEPJ010000225.1 GCA_949289715.1 uncultured Clostridia bacterium | reverse complement strand
TGCATTACCAAACTCCGCAAGATTTATTTGAACTAAATCTCTCTAACTGTTGCACTTAACTTGACAATTCATCAAATTAATTATTTTGCTTTCGGATATTCGTTACCCAATAAATACTTGGCAGGTTCATCCTCTTCAATATCGGGGAATCTACCTGTGGGTTTATAGAATCTATTGTCGGTGCTGTCATCGTTAACTTGAGAAACCTCGCCGATCAATGCCGTACCGCAACCTTCTTCCGCCCAAAAACTATGATACAATCTCGTTGTCATGGTCATACTTTCTCCGGGCGTCAAACGAATAATCGCTCCTGCGGGAACGGTATAATGCCTGCCGTCGATTTGTATTTCCACATCGTCTTTCGAAAACTCGTCGTCTTCTGTTGCGTTATAAACTTTAACCAAAAGGTTACCGCCGCCCCTGTTTATTATATCTTCCATTTTGTGCCAATGAAAATGATAAGGAGTTACCTGTCCTTCTTCGACAATCATGATTTTTTCCGCATAAGGTTTTTTGTCCGCAGGATTTTTCAAATTACCGTTTCTTAAAGTAAATAAAAACAGTCCGACTTTATGAAAATCTCCGCTGCCGAAATCTGTAATATCCCAACCTAATAAATTATTTCTGATTTCATCGTATTCGTGACTTTTTTCCGCCCAGTCCTTGGGAGTAAAATAAGCAAATGGAGGCAATTTAAACTGATGTTTGTTTAAAAAAGCTATTCCGTTCTCTATAATTGCGTTAATTTCCGATCTTTTCATTGTTTACCCTCCTTAAATCGGCATTCGTGCCTGTTTGATTATTTATAAATATATCATAATTTGCCTTACTGTTCAACTGTTTTTCGGTTATTTTAAAAAAATAATTAAATCAAAAACATTAAACGAATTTAAAAATTTTATAAATTAAAACTCATACTTTATCTTTATTTTATAAAAAACAATAAACATACAACAATATAAGAACGAACAAAAATTTATTTAATTTTTTTAAAATCTTTTATTTATTGCCAATAAACTATAATCTTTTAACTAATAATTAAAAAATTAAAAAAATCTGCTTTTATTTTATTAAATTACGTTAAATATTTAAATTAAAAACATTAGAAATAACAAAAATAATATTTATTAAAACAAATAAAAATACTTGTTACATAATTTAAAATATGTTATATTATAAAACGGTTATTATTAGTATAAAAATTATTTATTAAAAGAAATATTATTTATTTAAAACATATTTACATATATGCATACGAATATTTTTAACATTTAATCAATATTTAAAAATAAAAATATCATTATAATAGCTATAAATTAGTTTATATAAAAAGTCTTTAAATTCAAAATGTGTCCGTAGCCCAATTGGATAGAGCATCAGCCTCCGACGCTGAAGGCTTCGGGTTCGACCCCCGACGGGCACACCAAAAAGCGCATATTTATTGTGCGCTTTATTAATTTATTTAAATAATAAATTTTAAATTTAATATAATAAAACCGAAAAAACTGTTATAATCAATTGCCGATTAATCAATTGAAAGTAAAAATGTTATCAATGCGTTTTTAAAATTAAAAAATTATTTTTAACTTTATTTTCGCTTATAAAACAAAAGCATATAAAAATAAAAATTTTTACTGTTCATTTATGCAACAATTCAAATTTTTTAGCAAACCAATGACAAACTATAAAATATGTTTTATGCTATGCATAAATTAATATAATATGGAAAAATATTTGACTTTTTTTAATTATTTTATATAATTTACAAAGATAATATATTTAGAGGTAAATTTTTGAATAATCGTTTTTTAAATGGGAAAATCCTACCCTCTCTTATCATCTTTGCAATTCCCTTAATGCTTTCGCTGTTTTTACAGGCGCTTTACGGCGCAGCGGATTTATTTGTCGTTGGTCAATTCGGCTCTCCCGAAAGTATTTCGGCAGTTGCAACGGGCAGCCAGGTAATGGTTGCCGTAACAGCAATCGTTACCGGACTGACTATGGGAGTAACTGTTTTGATAGGTCAGGCAATAGGATTAAAGGACAATCAAAAAGCAGGTATAACAGTATGCGGAATGATAAAGTTGTTTACGCTTGTTTCGCTTATTTTAACTGTAATTTTAATAATCTTTGCTCCATTTATAGTAAAAATTATGTCCGTTCCGGTAGCGGCGAAAACGCAAACCGCAAATTATATAAGAATTTGCGGCAGCGGAATGATATTTATAACTTTATATAATGCCATAAGCGGAATTTTTCGAGGAATAGGCAATTCGAAAACACCTTTTTTGTTTATTGCCATAGCCTGCATAATAAATATAATTTTGGACTTTATTTTTGTAGGATTTTTTAATATGGACGCTGCAGGCGCAGCCCTTGCAACCATAATCGCACAGGCTTGCAGCGTATTATTTTCGCTGCTATATTTAAAAAAGCATAAACTGCCTTTTAAAATCAAAAAATCCTATTTCAAAAATAAGGGTAATGTAAAAAATATTTTAATCGTCGGCGCACCAATAGCTTTGCAAGATTTTCTTGTAAGCATATCTTTTTTAATTATAACGTCCATTATCAATAATTTGGGACTTACCGAATCGGCAAGTATAGGAATAGCCGAAAAACTGTTCGTTTTTCTTTCTATAGTACCTATGTCTTTTTTATCTACGCTTGCGACTTTTGTAGCGCAAAATATAGGAAACAATAATTTAAAACGTGCAAATCAGGCTTTGTTTATAGCCTCCGCTCTGTCTTTCTGCTTCGGAACAGCCGTATTTTTGTTGACCTTTTTTAAAGGTGATTTTTTGGCAAGCATCTTTTCGAAGGATACCGCAATTATTAATGCAACCGCATTGTATTTTAAAAGTTGTTCCTTTGAATATTTGATAATTTCTCTATCGTTTTGTATGTTGGGATATTTTAACGGACTTAAAAAAACGATATTTGTTATGGCTCAAGGTTTAATAACGGCCTTTTTCATTCGAATACCGTTGTCCTATTACCTTAGTAAATTGCCGAATACGAGTATGTTGAAAATAGGACTTGCCGTTCCGCTGTCGGCGGCGGTTAGTCTTATTCTTTGCATCATATATTTTATAATATTAAAATTAAAACTAAAAAAGGATAAAAATTTATATAATTATTTATAAATCATTAAATAATTATTTATAAAATAATTAATTGTTGTCAAATTCCATATTGTAGCTCTTGTTGAAGAGAAAGAATTTCAAAACATATAATTGAAACTTTTTTTTATTTTAAAAAAAATATAACTACAAAAAAATCGTCTTTATAAACTCTATTATAAAGGCGATTTTAATATTAAACTAATATATCGATTTCTATATTGACTTCTCGATTAAACACCGAGAAATATAAAATAATTTATTTATGCCGATATAATTATTATTTGGTGGTCAATTCCTCCCATGTTTTAAAAACTTCATAAACATTTTCGGGATTTGCTCCTATTCCGAATTCGCATTGCGCAATGCAATAGCCGTTATCGTATAAATTATCATATACTTTTTTAACAGCAATTCTTATTTCTTCTTTGCTTGCATAAGGAAGTAAATTCTGTCGGTCGATTTCTCCCCAAAAAGTTATTTTGCCTTTAAATTGTTTTAATTTTTCCACACCTATACAAAATATTTGGGTATTAATTGCATCTAACCCCATATCTATCAGTTTGGGAATTATCGAAAGTGTGTT
>CASEPJ010000224.1 GCA_949289715.1 uncultured Clostridia bacterium | reverse complement strand
AATTGTTATATAATATTTTTAAAATATTTTTTTATTTTTACTTTTATTAAACGTATTTAATCTGCTGTTTTATTAACCTGTTTTAATTAAATGTTATATTTTTTCAGTCCTATTATATAAATTTTTGCAAGCTGCTTAAAAATTGTAAATATTGATTTTTGCAATAAAAAAACTTCGCACCCCATTTAACGGTGCAAAGTTTTTATACATTTATTTTATTTTTAATCTCATTCGATTAAACATAATCTTTAATATTATTTCAGCGTTGTTTTTGAAATTTCCCGTCCTTTTTGTGTACGGATAAATTCGCATCCTGATTTTCACTTAAAGTTGTTGCAATTTCCAAAGCTTCGGCTTTTGTTTTTACTCGCCTTATTGCTCTTTGAGCCCCTGTTTTTTTAACTACCCATTCTTTTTCGATTTTATCGTAAACCACGCTGTAGGTCGCACTTTGAACTTTTATTTCCGATTTATCGTTAACTGAAGCAGAAGAACTTTCCTTTTCGTTTGCTAAATTATCTTTTTTTACCGTCTTCTCTTCAGTGGACGATTTAGAATTTTCTTTCACTATGTTCTCCTCCTTTTTTACTTCGGTTTCTTTAACCTGTTCTAAAGAAACTTCCGGCTTAGCCTCGGTTTTTTGCACCGGTTCGACTGAAGCTTTAACTCCGTTTTTATTTTTTTTGGCTTTTTTTGCTTCGAGTTTTGCACGTTTAGCTTCTAATTTTTTTTGTTTTTTTGCTTCTTTTTCTGCAATCTTGGCTTGCTTTGCCGCAAGTTTAGCAGCTTTTTTATCTTCCTTTGTCATACATTTCTCCTTTTTTACGAAATAAAAGCTATTATTTCGAATAATTTTTTTTATTATAACATAAAAATACAAAAAAATAAATACCTTTTTTAAAAAAAGTTAGGTTTTTTATTAAAAAAACGAAAAATTCATTAAATTGCTTATAAATACAAACTATAATCGATTACAAAAATTAATTACATTTATTTTATTAAAAAATATTTTTTCTTTACTTAAATCGACTTTTGCTTTATAATAAAATTAAAGAATAGAAATCACCGATTTTTAGGCGGCGTTTATATTTTAGCTATAATAATAAATTAATAAATAAAAATAATGTTAATCGGCAGAGGACTTAAAATATGGAAAATATTTTAAACAGCGAACTTTTTAAAGGTATAAACGAAGACGAATACGATAAAATGATGGTATGTTTCCATGCGGAATTTAAATATTACACTCAAAACGAAATTGTGTTCGACTTTACAAAAGGAATAAAAAAAATAGGAATTATAAACGATGGTGTGGCAAATTTGGTAAGAATAGACAGAAAAGGTAACCGTTCCGTTCTGGAAATTCTCAAAAAAAACGATTTATTCGGGGAAGTTGTCGCCTTTTCGAATCTCGGAGGTGACAGTCTCTTTATTGAAGCCGCAACATCAGTTAAAGTAATTTACATCACAAACGAAAGTCTGACTAAACGGTGCGAAAACGCATGCAATCATCACTCCCGATTGGTTGAGAATTTGTTAGGTATAGTAACAAGAAAAACCCGTCAGTTGAGCGAACGACTGGAAGTTCTTTCAAACCGAACCATAAGAGATAAACTGCTGTGCTATTTTAATATTTTGGCAGAAAAAGAAAAATCCACTACATTTAATCTTCCGTTCTCTCTTACCATGCTTTCCGATTATATTTGTTCGGACAGAAGCGCCGTAATGAGAGAATTGAAGAATATGAAAGACGAAGGTTTAATAAATACCGAGAAAAAAACGATTACGCTTATATAAAATTTTTATTAATCAATGTATTTTTATTTATCATAAACTTCTATATTATAATTGAGTAAAATGTAAATTCAATTTTATAAATACATAAGTTATTTATCAAAAACTTATTAATCAAAAATTTAAAATTTATTTAAATTAAATAAAGGCTGTAAATATTTTCTATCTACAGCCTTTTAATTTTTTTAGCGATTGTCTTTAAAAAAGGCAATAACACTTAGCGTTTATTAATTCAATTATTTTTTATAACTTTAACTGTTAATCATAAACGGGAATATTTGCATTTTTACTTTGTAAAAGAAACATTTTTTTAACTACTCCTGCGTATCTTCCCAAACGAATTGGTCTAAAGGAAAACCTGCCAAATTGTATACGGAAACATAAAGAGACATATCTATTCTGGAAATTCTCGGATAATTTAAATAGCCGTAACGAATGTAATTAATTTCTCCTACATCTTCGCTCGAAAGTTTTATCTGTTCTTCGTTGAGCAATTCTACGGTTACATTATAAGTATATTTATTTTTACTTTCCGCAACTTCGAAATTTCTGCCCTCGTTTCTTAAATCCAAACCGTCGCCCACATTACTAAATGTAATAGTAACGCTACCGTCCACGTCTTTTTCAATAAGCTCGACTACCGGCCCGGATAAAATTTTATCGTTTCTTTTATAAAATACTTCCATAAATTTACATGCCGTATGTATAGCCGGTTTTTGTTTTTCACTCGGATGAGTTTCGTCGTAATCTCCCGTATCGATATTTACCGAAACGGCAACGTTTGAAACCAAAGTAGGTATAAGCTTTTGCTGCTCTCTGCAGGGGAAATAATTAGAAGACATAACCGGAGTATCGACTTCCGCATCTTGATATTGCTGTGCCGTCATTCCAGGATAGTAACTATCGCCTGCACCATATCTTGGTAGCCCTACTATAACAAATGCAAGATTCGGGTCATTAAAACGGCTTCTCCAAGATTCGATCATCACTTTCATGCTTTGTGCGTAATTAGACGGCTGCCCTTCTCCTTGATACCATATTACCGATTTAAATTTAAAATCTTTATAAGGCGCTATATATAAATTATACAAGACGTTTGGGCGTCTGAAAGCCTCCGTATGCGTATAATTAAATACAGACCTGTTCTCTGCATATTCTTCGTTAGGTGTCCATGCGGAAACATACGTACCGCCTACCGAGGAATGTACATATCCTACAGGTATTCCAGTTTCCTGCCATAAATACAATGCAAAATAATAGGCAAAAGCCGATGTGTACCCAATGGAAAAATCAAAATCATTCTCATTTGCCGTAACCCACAACGAATTCGCATCCTCCCTTTCGTCGGTGGTTTCCGTATAAAGATCGCTGTCGAAATTTCTTATGGGTGTATCGCAAAATCTTATATGATCTGTTCTTACAATGCTTTTCTGAGTTTGCTGTTTAAGCGCTTCGAGTCTTTCAAAAGTATCTTTCATTGCACCGTTTTCGTCGTAAAACTGATAATATGTATCGGGATCTTTTTCAAGGTCGGGACGATACATTCCTCCCTCTTCGTGTAATCCTTGATCTCCCATATTTAGCATATTCGATATTTTCCATTCCATATTCGATTGGCCGCTCATTAAAAATACTTCACCTATCAAAACATTTTCTATTACATATTTGGAAGTCGTGCAATATAAAGTCAATACATAAGGTCCGCCGTATTCCATAGGCTCCATATAAATTTTGAATTCGTTGTTTTCGGAAGTTCCGTAAAATGTTTTTCCGTTTATTTCGGCCGCTATAGGTCCGTCCGTCGCCATTCTACCGTAAATACAGGTCACAGCGTTGCGCTGCAGCATCATTTTATCGGAAAATACGGTATTGGGAATTATATCCGTACCCTCTTGCACGTTCCTGTCGATTTCAAAATTTGCCTGCGTTATGACTTTTTCTATATTGTTATTATCCACTTTGTCAAAATCCTCTCCTAAATAACTTTTATCGGGTTTTTCTTCCAAATCATCATTTACATTTGTATTGGGCGGCGTATCGTTTTTAACGCAACCGCAAAAAGTTATTAAAGCAAACAATAATACCAATAAAAAAGATATAACTTTTTTCATTTTAGTCTCCATTAAATTTTTTAGATAAATATTTTATTATCTATCTTATTGCAATATTCTATTATATATAAAGCTTAATGTCAATATTGTATAATCGCATATTTAAGATTTAAACGAAAAAAGTCAATAAATTTTTAATTGTTTTATATTTGTAATATCAAGTTTTATAATATTTCATTATATTGTTGAACATTTTTTAATGTTTGTGTAACCGATATTTCTGCTTAATGTGTTAAATATTTAAAACAATAAATTTTTTTCATAAATTAAATAAAACTAATTTTTATTTCCGTTGAAATATTCGTTTACTCTTTTAACAGCAATCTAACTTGCTTTATAAAAAAATTTTTTTACATTTAAAATAAACCGGTTTCAAATATTGCAAAACTGTTTTGCATTTTTAATTTGTTATTTTAAAAAAAAGTATAGTTTTTAAAAGCAATTTATATATAAGCTATAAACTTTTATGCGTTTTAAACTTTATAAAGTTAAAATATTTAACTCACATTGCCCAACGCTAAATTGATTTTAAAAAAGGTACTTTCATTTAAAAAAACTTAATTGTTATATCAAAAAATACGCCGACTCTAAATATATTTACATTTTTACATTAATATAATAAAACTTAACCTATTATTATATCCATAAAAAAAATATTTATACATAAAACCTTTAAATAAATTAAAATTTGCTTTCTTAAATAATCTTGACAATTTCAATCCATTATGCTATTTTATTGTTGTTTAGTTACCGCTTGATATACTTAATAAAATAAATATACCAACGGCAATGCAATAAATTTAATATAAATAAATCGGTGAAATATGTCATATACATTAGGATTATACGAAAAAGCAATGCCTGAATCTTTTTCTTTAAAAGAAAAACTGCTTTGTGCAAAAAAATACGGTTTTGATTTTGTAGAGCTAAGCATAGACGAAAGCGATAAAAAAATTGCTCGTTTAAACTGGTCTGACGAAGAAATTTTGGCTTTTAAAAAAGATGAAATAGAAAGCGGAATCTTTTTTAAATCTATTTGTCTTTCCGCTCAAAGAAAATTTCCGTTCGGTTCGACAGACGAAGCCGTAAGAACAAAAGGTATGCAAATATTAAAAAAAGCGGTTATTTTTGCATATAAAACGGGAATTAGAATTATTCAATTGGCGGGTTACGACGTTTATTATGAAAAAAACAGTGAAATTACTTTGAATTTATTTAAAAAAGGTTTAAAAGAAGCGGTGGAATTCGCCTCTCTTTATGGGGTTATGCTTGCTTTTGAAACAATGGAAACGCCCTTTATGAATACCGTTGAAAAGGCTTTGAAATACGTCAATTTGATTAACTCTCCTTACTTGAAAATTTATCCGGACATTGGAAATTTAACCAATTCCGGTTGTGATTTAAAAAAAGATATACTTGCCGGAAAGGGCAATTATGCGGCAGTTCATCTGAAAGAAACAAAACCTGAAATTTTTAGAGAATGTTTATTCGGAACGGGACACGTCAATTTCGATGCTGCTATATCAAAATTTAAAAAATGCGGCGTTAATTCTTATCTTGCAGAAATGTGGTGCGTTGATTCGAATTGGGAAGAGAATATAAAAAACGCCTCAATATTTTTAAGAAAAAAATTAGATTCTGCTTACAATTCATTATATTAAATTATTTAAAGGTAATCGTATGAAATATTTTTTAGGTATCGATAACGGAGGTACTTTAATAAAGGCCTGCGTATTCGACGAACAGGGCAACCTGAAAGGCAAAGGAAAAAGCAACGTAAATTTAATAACTCCCTTTCCGAAGGCAGCGGAACGAAATCCCGACGAAATTTTCAATGCAAATATCGATGCAATAAACAATGCAATTAAAAACGCCTCAATTAAGGGGGAAGATATAACGGCAATCGGTCTTTCCGGTCACGGAAAAGGACTTTATATGTTGGATAAAAACGGAAAATCCTTTACCAATTCTCTGCTATCTTCCGATGCAAGAGCAACCCAAATAACACAGTCGTGGAAAGCCGACGGCACCGAAGATAAAATATTTGACATTTCGTTAAACCGAATAGTTGCGGGTCAGCCCCTTCCCTTACTGAAATGGTTTAAGACAAACGACCGGCAAACATACGATAAAACGGCATATGTGTTATCCGTAAACGATTATATAAGGTATCGATTGACAGGTGTAATTTCCTGCAATCTTAACGACCTTTCCGGGTCCGCTTTAATAAATCTCAAAACGGGTAAACTTGACGAAAAAATATTGAAACTTGCAGGCATAAAAGAAGTTTATGAAAAAATCGCCCCTATAATTTCCTCCTTCGACATAGGCGGAAAAACTTCAAAAGAAATTCAGTCATTAACCGGCATAAAAGCAGGCACACCCGTAACAGGAGGTCTTTTCGACATAAACGCTTGCGCTCTCTCTTTAGGAATGACCGACGAAAACATACTTACTATAATTGCGGGAACATGGTCTATAAACGAAACTTTGTCGAAAACGCCGGCAACAAATTCCCCCACTACTTTAAATTCCATATACTGCATTAAAGATTATTTTCTTATAGAAGAATCCTCCCCCACTTCATCGGGAAATTTGGAATGGGTGAGAAATAACCTCTTCAATCTCACCTACGAAGAAATAAACAATGAGGTAGCAAACACTAAAACAGATTTGATTTTTTTACCCTTTATTATGGGAACCAATCTTTCTCCCTATGCAAGAAGTGCATTTTTGGGAATGACCTCCTATCATAACCGTGCTCATATGTTGCGTGCCGTATACGAAGGAGTTGCATTTTCGCACAGGACACATATAGAAAGACTGAAAAAAAATATTAAAGGCAATCCCGTTTACAGAATGGCGGGGGGAGCCGTCAATTCCGCAATATGGATGCAAATTTTTTCCGATGTGTTAAACACCCCTATCGAAACGACTAAATGCGAAGAAACAGGCTGTTTCGGTGCTGCCGTTTGCGCTATGATTGCCGAGGGAAGTTTAAAAAACACAAATGAAATAAACAAACTAATAAAATTATCGGAAACATATTATCCTAATAAAAAAAGCACCGAAGAACTTGAAGAATCTTACCAACGTTATATTAAACTTAATACTGAACTTGCAAATTTTTGGGAGGAATATAAATAAATGCTTGAAAAATTAAGGGAACGAGTATTAAAAGCGAATCTTGATCTCGTAAAATACAATTTAGTTCTTTTCACTTGGGGAAATGTAAGTGAAATAGACCGTGAAAGCGGACTAATAGCAATAAAACCTTCGGGAGTATCATACGAAAAAATGACCGTCGACGATATTGTTATCGTTGATATTGACGGTAAAAAAGTTTGGGGGAAGCTTAATCCCTCGTCGGACACTCCTACCCACTTAGAAATTTATAAGGCTCTGCCCAAGGTTGGCGGCGTATGCCACACTCATTCCACGTTTGCAACGGCTTTTGCCCAGGCGGGAAGAAAAATACCTCTTTACGGTACTACTCATGCCGATTATTTTTACAAAGATATTCCCGTAACGAGAACACTGCGTGAAAGCGAAGTTAAAAACGATTATGAAAAAAACACGGGTATTGTAATTTCGGAAATTTTTACCGAACTTGATCCCGTCGCATTGCCGGCTGTACTCGTAAAAAATCACGGACCTTTTACTTTCGGGGAAAATGCGGCAAAAGCAGCCTTTCATGCTGCGGTTTTGGAAGAAGTTGCCAAAATGGCAACCATAAGCGAAAAAATCAATTCCGCCCTTTTACCCGCCCCGCAATATATCGCCGATAAACATTATTTGAGAAAACACGGGCCAAATGCCTATTACGGTCAAAAAGAATAAAATACAATTAAATGTCCGATAAACTTATTTTCAAAATATCGTAAAATTCATCAAACAAAAACATTTTTTTCGGACAGAAATTATTTTAAGCACTAATAAAATAGTTATAGTTTCAAATACGGAGGCGAAAATGAAAACTGCTGTTCAATTATACTCTTTAAGAGAACTTATAGAAAAAAAAGGACTAAATACTGCTCTGAAATTGGTCTCGGATGCCGGCTATGACGGTGTGGAATTTGCGGGACAATATAACTGTACTCCGAACGAAATAAAGGCACTGCTTGAAAAATACAATCTTGAAGCCGTAGGCGCTCATATTTCGGCAAACGATATTATAAACGATAAAGCCAACGTTTTAAATTTCATCAACACTTTGAATATAGATATAGTCAGCGAGCCTTGCGGCGATATAGAGGCGTTTCAAAAAGGCGATTTGTCTGCATATGTGGAAAAACTCAGCGACGCCAATTTAATAATGCTGGAAAACAATACCGTATTCTGCTACCATAACCATTGGTTCGAAGCATCTCCTGCAAAACAATATCTTACACCATTATGTAATATAATCTGCGGATTGAAACTTGAAGTAGATGTTTTTTGGCTCAAATATGCGGGTTTAAATCCTCTCGACTTTATTAAAGCCAACAGAGACTTTATAGAGGTATTGCATTTAAAAGAATTATCAAAATCAGGAGAAGCAAATGCTCCTTCTCCGGTTTTGGGAGACGGAATAACGGGAATGAAAGATATTATAGAATTTGCTTACAAAAATAACTTCCCCTGTGTTATTTTGGAGGCGGAAAATATTCAGGGCGACATATTAAGTTATTTAAAAAAATCACTTGATTTTATTAAAGCCAATATGAAATAATTTTATTAAATTAATTTCCTATTTAAATATTTGCCTTTTTTAAATAATAACTGAATTTGAGTTTAATTTACAAAATTTAAAAACTTTCCCGATTTTAGCGGGAAAGTTTTTTATTAGCGTAAATTTTTATCTCATTAAATTGATAAAAATTATTAAAAAATTAAAATATTTTTTAATAAAAATTTTACTTAACTCTAATAAAAATTTAAATTTTATAATTTTTT
>CASEPJ010000223.1 GCA_949289715.1 uncultured Clostridia bacterium | reverse complement strand
TTAATTAATCTTATATCTCTATAAACTATTCAAACTTTATTTTAATATAAATTAATTTAGTTGTTTTTAATAATTCGACGTTAAAAATTTTATAGATTTACGGATATTATTAAACAGAATAATTATTAAAAGTATTTCTACTTAATATTATTGATTGCAACCGTTATAATTATTTTAACTTCTTTTTAATTACAACATATTCATAATTTAAAACCTTATTCGATTTATAAAATTTTGTAAAATTAATTATCCGACAAAGTAAAAAGTTAAAAACATTATCGAACATTACTGCCGATAATGTTTTTTTGATAATTATAAATTTTTTGTTTAATTTTCAATGCTTTTTGTTTTTCAATACCAAATTTTATATTTAAATTTATATTCAAAAATTTTCTATTGAATTTTTATTGCTTTTAAAAATTTTTTAACCCGAATTTTTCTTGTTTATTATAAAAACTTTAAACCGCTTAAATTACAGCGTAGTCTATTTTATTTAAACGGCTTATTTATAAGGCATGGGGAGTATTATTGTTATCGTTCTCGGCCTTTTTTAAATTTAACTTTTTTTCCGTTTGTAAATTTCTTTTATATAAAATTTCCAATCTCGTTCTGTTATATCTTTGTACCCAAACCGGCAAAATCTGTAATATTGCATTTACGCAGGCCACGGGTATCGAAACGGAAAGCAAAGCGGGCGAAATAAATATTATGCAAAAACCTAAAAATATAGACCAAAAATGCATTACTTCGGCATAGCATGTTTCTTGCATAAATTTCAGCACATATTCATTGTTTGTGGGATCTTTAAGTTTATCCTTTCTAAATCCCACCAATTTGCCACCCATTTCGGGAATTTTATCCTTCCATTTTTTTATTTTTATTTTATCCAAAAAATTTCTTTCTTTCGTTTTTACTTTATATATTTTTTTAAAAGGATTATATATTTTTTTGGGTAAATATCTAACTATAAGAGCAACAACGGCATCTACAACAAATACCGCCGCCGTAAAAATTATTACATTTATGAGAGCATAAAAGAAACTTGTTCCCGCTATAAAGTTCATAAAAGTTATAAGCAGCATAGAAGCAAATATCGCAATTAAATAATACCTTAACATTTTTCTTCTCCGCATAAGTATTTCAAAGGTTTTTTGTAAACCTCTTCATATTTTTCTTTACACAAAAGATAATTTTTTTCTTTCATAATTTTTACATTTTCTGCGTCGCTTAAATTATTGTCTTTATATATAGGCGGCATAATATGCAGCGTAAAATACTTTACGGGCAGTCCTTCTTTGTCTAATTTATCGGAATCTCTAAAAGTTATAAATGTAGGAATAACAGGGACGTTGTTTTTAACGGCATAATGAAAAGCTCCGTTTTTAAAAGGTCTGGGCTTTTCATACATATACCACATAGCCTGCTCGGGATAAAAAACAACGAAATTATTTTTTTTTAAATAATAAGATACTGCCTCGTTAAATTTTTTCATTACTTTAGGTTTTGAAGAGAAGGGAAGTATTCCTCCCGCTCTCATCATCTCTCCCAAAAAATCTTTTCTGTTATTGAATTCGGCTACCGTATATTTAATTTTATGTTTCAATCCCTTCATAAGCACAAGGCAGTCAAATATAAATACATGGTTGCAAGTTACTATAGCCGAATTAAGATTTTTCAAATTTTCTTTTCCTTTTATTACGGTTTTTGTTTTAAATTTATTTAAAAAACCGCAATACAAATCGACGACGAAAAACTTTTGCAGCGCTCTTTTCGCTTTTTCTTTTCCGTGAGGAATATAAGCATAATTTTCGTCCACTTTTATTGCCAAAGAATAATCGATTGGATCGACGTGTTCGTCGAAAATTCCTTGTCGTTCGCAATTTTTACATCTGTCAATAACTTCTTTCCTGCTTATCATTTTAACCTCGCCATAATCTTGCCGTTTATAAACTTAATTTATAATTACTCTTTTAATACTAATATAAATACATCAAATATAATTCATCAGCGCTGAATTTTAATATTTGTTTTTAAATATTTTAAAATTTTATTCCGCCGTTCATATTTGCCGACGTTTTCAAGCATTTTGCTAAATTCCGAATTTTTTTTAATTTAAATATTAAAAGATTTTAAGAATTGCTTTTATCAATTTTTTATATTACTTAATATTACTCGTAATGTTATTCGGTTTTTAAAACATCGCCGTCTTTATTTAATGAGACCATGTTAATTCCTATTCGGTCTATAACTTCCCAATCTTTATTAGCTTTAAAAATCAACGCTTTAGCTATTATTGGAATATATCCCATATAAAATATGGGGTGAATAAAAAGAAGAACGGCTTTTTTAAAAATATTTATCGGCATATTTTTTCTTTCTACTATCAAACAACATAGGGTCAAAAGCAAAAAGGATAAATACACAACCACACAACATATTCCCGCATATATAAAACCTGCTTTTAAATCGGCAATTCCGGTAATTAATCCTACTATTGCAGTAATACCGAAAAATAGTACCCCCAACGTTAACGTTCCTATATATTTAAAGACAGGTTTTAACGCCGTTACAAAATATCGGTTTCTTCTTTCTTTTTTTGTTGTGGCAGCTGCTTTTAATTTTTTTCTATAAATTCTGTCCGCATCTATCAACCCGGTAAGCCAGCGAGTCCTTCTCTTATTTGTAACTTTAAGACTGGTTGATTCTTCAAGATACATAAGAGCATAGGAATAGTAAAAGGTAGAATAATTGTTTATCGCCGCATCGTTCATCAGCTCCATATCTTCGGTCAGAGTTTGTCTATATGGCCATCCGCCCAAACGGTTTACAAGTTTGTTCGAAAGCATAATTCCGGTTCCTATGGTCATTCCCGTAATGCCCTTATCCGCTTTATATCGGTTGCCCATATCGTCTATAATAGTCCAAATCAAACCATTGCACATACTCGCTAAAGAATTTGCCTTTCTGTCTTTCAGTAAATAATTTTTAACGACTTTTTTTGCCTGAATTATGTCCGCTCCGCTAACGGTAGCATTGTTCATTTCTGTCAAAAATTCTTTGTGTAGCATACAATCGGCGTCTATGATTACATAATAATCATATTCGGTCTCAAGCGACATAATTTCTTTTAAACATAAATTTAGCGCATCGCCTTTGCAAGTTTGGTCTTTGGCAATATGTATAATCGCATTATATTTTTCGGCAATGGTTATCGTTTTGTCATTATCGTCTTTTATAACTATATGCGTGGTAAAATATTCTTTAGGAAATGTTTGATTTTCAAGACTTAAAAGCAAGTCCTCTATTACGGCGCTTTCGTTTCTTGCAGGGATTATAACGGCAATTTTGTTAAATTTATTGCTGTAAAGCCTTTTTTGCTTTTTAAAAGAGGTAAACCATCCTTTTATTCTTGGTATGTAACTTAACAAATACATTGCGCTTAAACTCATTAAAAAATAAAATATAATTAAAAGTATCGTTTTCATTTCTTTACTCCTTACGTTTATCGTTTTTTAGGCGTATTGTTTTAATTGTTTATCGAGTTAAATTTGTTTAATTTGCAGACTTTACTCAATTTTTTTAATTTTTTTCATTACCCATTAAATACTTTTTTAAATAAATATTTTTTTTTAAATAATTTATAAAACCAAGCTTTTTAATAAGCCGAATTCACAAGGCTTATGAACATATTTTATTTGCCTTTCATTTAAAAATCAATCTAATGTTTTACTTTTTTTCTATACACTTTTAAGAGTCTATTTTCTATTTATATTAGCCTTTTTTTGTAACTCTATTTAAAATAGAGTCGTTAAAAATGCTGCAATTTTTATTGACTTTTTAATGTTTTATATATAAAATAGAGTATATGGAAACCATAAAACAGATTATTGCGGAAAATTTAATAATTCTTCGAAAAAAAAATAATTTAACTCAATTGGAACTTGCTGAAAAGTTAAATTATACGGATAAAGCTGTTTCCCGTTGGGAAAAAGGGGATACGCTCCCCGATATCGACGTGCTTTGTCGAATTTGCGATATTTACAATATAACTTTTGATTCACTTATTAAAAAAGGGGATTTCAAAGAAATTTCTTATGAGCATAACAAAATAGAATGGGGACACCGAATTACCATAATGCTGCTTGCAATTATGATGGTATGGTTTGCAGCCACGGTTTTGTTTGTTTGCCTAAGTATGATAAAGGGAATAAACTTCTGGCAATTTTTCGTTTATGCCGTTCCGGTATCGGTTTTTGTAATAAAACTTTTCAATATGAAATGGGGTAAACTCCGCTTCGGTCTTGCGCTGGACACGGTTTTTATTTGGAGTTTACTGTGCAGTATTTATATTTCCGCATTAAAATACAATCTTTGGGTCATTTTTATTTTGGGGGTGCCCACTCAAATTTTATTAATTTTAAAATATAATTTGGACAGAATTAAAAAATTACATTCCGACCCTTCGTATAAAGATAGAAAAGAAAATTCCGCCCGCAAAAAATCGGAAAAAAAAGCAATTATAGCCGAGAAAAATCGTTTAAAAAAAGAAAACGATAAACTCGAAAAGGCCGAACAGTTAAAATTGAAAGAAGAAAGCAAAAAATTAAAAAAACTTATAAAAACCGAAAAGCAAAACTATAAACTCGAAAAAGAAAAATCCAAAAAAGAAAAGAAATTAAACAAATTATATAAAAAAATTTTACGTTCCGATAAAATAAACGCTAATTCAGACAATAACAGTATTGAATAAAATTTATTGATTTTATTTTTTCATTTACTTAGTAAACGTGAATTAATTTTTTTAATTTCATTTCAGTTGAAAAATTTATATAACTGCTTAATTTATCGACAAATTATATCGGTTATTTCAAATAATCATAAATTTTTATATATATTTAATATAGAATTATTGCTTATTCTTTTAATTATTGTATAATTTCATAATCATTTATTGCCCAGATAATTTTTTAAAAAAGGTATTCGAAAAAAAATATTATTTATCTTTAAACACGCAGTTTAAAAATCTAATACCTTTTTAAAAGACTTAATATAAAACTTTTTAGGAATGAATCATGTCTAAATCCATTTTGCTTTTGGAAGGCGGCGCTTATCGAGGAATTTATACCGCCGGCGTATTGGACGCCTTTTTAAAAAACGATATTTCTTTTGATGCGGTTGTCGGTATTTCAGCAGGCGCCATGACCGGTTGGAATTTTATTTCCCGCCAAATATACCGTACAAAAAATATTATTTATACATTCGGGAACGATTCAAGATATTTCGGTTTTCGTGCTTTTTTATCTTGCGGAGGTTTTACCGGTTTCAAATTTATATTCGATACCGTCAATAAAAAATATTTTCCCTTCGACTATAATACAGCAGCAAACAATCCGAGTGTGTTTGCTGTGGGTGCAACTTCTCTGTCTACATCCGAAATTACATATTTCGAATTCAGTAATTTTAAAAACGTAAAAGATTTTGAAAAATGTATTATAGCTTCGAGCAGTATGCCGTTAATTTCACGCTCCGTTAAAATAGACAATGTTAAATATTTAGACGGCGGTGTTTTTGAACACCTTCCTTTAAATTACTTATATAATCATCCGCAATACGACAAAGCGGTTGCAGTTTTAACCAGACCATTAACTGCACGAAAATATCCAATAAACAATAAATTAAAAAAAGCTTACAACTTATTTTACGGTAAATATCCTAAATTTTTAGAAAAATTAATAAATGAAGACCGAATTTTCAATGCTCAAAGAGAGGAAATCAATGATTTATATAAACTTGGAAACCTTATGATTTTTGCTCCCGACGAAACTTTTAAAGTCAACCGCATAGAAAAAGATTTTTCCGTTTTATCAAACGGTTATGAATTAGGTTTTTCAAACGGAATGGAAAAAATAAACGACCTTAAACAATATTTAAATTGTTAAAGCCATTTATTTGTAATGTAAATTGTCTTAGTTCAAACATTCATTTTTAAAAAAGTTTTTTACTTTGCAGATTTTTCAACTCACATATAAATATTATGTGCTTTTTTATATTTCGTTTTTTAAAATCGTCAGTATTTTGATGATTTTATAAATCGTCTGCGTCTTGAACCGGTTTATTGAATTTATCTTCTAATTTTTCGCATTTCCCCGTATAACTGCCAAACGGGTCCACAATAATTTTTTTGTTGTTATTTACATTATTTTTTTTATTTACATTTTTTTTCATATGGCTTATCCTCATAACTTTTTAATAATTTTATTATAACCGTTAATTTTTTTAATAAACTTTTTTTGATATAAAATTTTTTTATTTAATATTTGTTTTTTCGTAATTTTATTTATTTAAAATACTTGTTTATATGTTTTTTCATTATATTTTTCTTATTCTCTGACGGTATTTATACTGATTTTTGATTATAATTAAATATAATTATTTTATTATATATATACCTCCAAAATCCTTGTAATTTTTTGTACTATTTAGTATAATATTTAATAATATATTATTTTTTGATTAGGAAATTTATTATGGAAGAACAAAAAATTTGGGAAAAATTATTACAGGAACTTTCCGCTTGTTTCTCTCTAATTTCATACGATATGTGGCTTAAACCTCTTGTTCCCCTCTGTGTTCAGGAAGGTATTTTAATTTTAAAAGCTCCCTCCGATCAAATCGAAAAAACCGTAAATACCGCCTATCTTCCTAAAATAAACGAAGTCGTTTCCGGTTTAAAGTCCGTTTTAGGCATAACTGCCGTTTCGGTAATGTCCGCAACCGATTTGCCACAATCGGTTTTAGACACTGCAAACGTAGACCCCTCTATTTTAGACAAAACTGCTGGTGAAAACGCTAAAGCCGAACTTTCCACATACGGAGATATTCCTTTAAACCCAAAATATTCTTTTGATAATTTCGTTGTCGGTAAAAGCAATCATGAAGTATATGCAGCTGCTAAAGCAATAGCGGAAAAACTTGGTAAATCGGTAAAAGACAGAAATGTAATGTCTCGTCAGGAACTTATTGATTGGCAGCGCAGTTTACAATTTACAAATCCATTATTTATTTACGGCGGTGTCGGTTTGGGAAAAACCCATATTCTTCACTCTATTGGAAACTATTTAAAAGAATCCGACTCAAAAATGAAAATTTTATATACCACGGGCGACAAATTTTATAACGATTACGTCGCTTCTATGTATTCAGGCGCTCAACGTGATTTATCTATGGAATTTAAAAATAAATATCGTAATGTCGATTTGCTTATGATAGACGACATTCAGTTTATTAAAAACAAAACTGCAACACAGGACGAACTTTTCCATACTTTCAATCATCTTTACGAAAACAATAAACAAATTGTTTTTGCTTCCGACCGACCTCCTAAAGATATTTCTCCTTTAGAGGAACGTTTAAAATCCCGTTTTGCTTCCGGATTGATAGTAAATATTCAAATGCCGGATATTGAAACACGAGTCGCCATTTTACAAAAAAAAGCGGAAGAAGAAAATATAAGTATAGATAATGAAGTTTTATATTATATTGCCAATAAAATCGATTGGTCTGTCAGAGAAATGGAAGGTCTTTTAAACAGAACAATTTTCCTTTCTAAAATTAAAGAAGAATATGTTATCTCTACAGATACCGCAAAAGAAGCTGCCAAAGATTTTTTAACTCCAAGTAAAGACACTGTAACCGTGGAAAAAATCATAGAAAAAGTTTGCGAATATTTCGGCGTTCATATAGAAGATTTGAAAGGCAAAAAGAAAAATAAAGAAATTGTGGAACCTAGACAAATTGCCATTTATTTAATAAATGAATTAATGAATTTACCTTTAACTGCTATTGGGCAGGAATTCGGCGGAAGAGATCACACCACAATTATACATGCAAGAGATAAAGTTGCTTCTCTTATGAAAACCGATTCCAACATTGCCACCGCAGTAAAAGATTTGCGGAGCGCACTGTTGAATAAATCTTAAGGTGTGTTAAAAAAAACTTTTCAACACCTATGTTAATATGTTGAAAACAAATATTTGTTTTTTTAACATTGTTTAATTTAAATCTACATACGTTTATTATCTGAAATTTATTTGCAAATTTTCTTATGTTTAAATTTTCTTGTTTTTTTCAGATGTAGACAACCTTGTTTATATGTGGACAATATATCAACATTAAAATTCATAGATTTTGAATTTTTAAAATTTTTAAATACAATATATGGTATAAAATTTTAAATATCCACATTTATACAGAGCTTAAATATTATATTAACAATAACAATATATATTAATTGAGAGGACAAATTTATGAAAATCAACTGCGACGGTCTTTCACTTAGTGAAGCCACATTAAAAGTTATTAAAGCTGCAGGCAGCAAAACGGTAAATCCCGTTTTGGAAGGTATAAAATTAACGGCAAAAAACGACGAATTGATTCTCTTTGCAACAGATAAAGAGCTTTCTATAGAAAAAAGAATAAAAGCGGTAGTAATGGAAGACGGAGAAGCCGTTGTTTATGGTAGAGTATTTTGCGAATTCGTTAAGTCTTTGACCAACGAAGAAATAGAACTTTCGGTAAACGAAAATAACGTGTTAAAAATTAAATATTCGGAAAACGAAGCGGAATTTAACTGTTTTGATGTTGAAGATTATCCTAAACAAAAGGAAATAGAAGAGGAAAACGTAATTCAGTTAAAAGGAAAAGCTTTAAAAAATTTAATACAAAAGACGACTTTTTGCGCAGCGTTGGACGATGCCAGACCTATTTTGAAAGGATGTCTATTCGAGAAGGAAAAAGGATTGGTAAGAGCTGTATGTTTAGACGGATACAGAATGGGAATTGCGGAAGAAAAAGCAGGAGAAGAGGGAAAAGATTGTAAAATAATAGTACCAGTAAAATCGTTAAACGAAATTTTAAAATTTATTGAGGAAGAAGACGTTGACGTTTTTATGGTAATAGAAAAAAATTATATGATGATAAATTTCGGAACTGCTACAATAATAACAACCTTATTGACGGGTGAATATATAAATTATAGGCAGATATTGCCGGCGCAGACCGAAACTAAAGTAACGGTAAAAAAAGATTTATTCGAAAGGGCACTTGAAAGAGCAAATTTACTCTCCAGAGCGGATAAAAACAATTACGTTAATTTTGAAATAGAAGAAAAAAATATTACGGTATTGGCTAAATCGGAATTGGGAACGGTAACCGAGTGTATTCCCATGGCAATGGACGGAAAAGATTTAGAAATTAAGTTTAACGTAAGATTTGTTTACGACGCAATAAAAGCAATAGACTCAGATTATGTGGATATTAGTCTAAACGGCAGTATTAATCCTTGTATAATTGAAGCAAACGATATAAAAAACAGTCTATATTTGATTTTACCGGTTAGAAAATTTAATTAATTAATTA
>CASEPJ010000222.1 GCA_949289715.1 uncultured Clostridia bacterium | reverse complement strand
TTCCGGCGCAACATTAGAAGGAGCGGGCGATGTAGCTGAAATGGGCAGTAGTTCGCAAACAGAAAAGACCGAATCGGCGGAAAATTCTGCAACCCACCATAAAAAACCGCTTATTACTATGGACTCTTTCGGATTATGTGTATTTTCCGTAGCGGTATTAATAGGGCTTTTAGTAGGTTCAATTACCATACCTTTGGGAGCGAATGCAAGTTTCAGTCTTGCCGCAACGGGGGGTGCATTGCTTGCAGGTTTGCTGTTCGGACATTTTAAGAAGATAGGCAGATTTTCTTTAGCCGTTCCCAAAACCACATTAAACGTTTTCAGAGAATTCGGTCTTGTACTGTTCCTTGTTGGTTCGGGTATAGAAGGAGGTTCTAAGTTTTTGGAAGTTGTAACTGTTGCAAAATTTTTCTACGGTGTTGCAATGACTTTGGTTCCTATGATCATCGGATTTTTCATTGCCAAAAAATTCTTTAAATTGGAACTATTAAATAACTTGGGCGCTATTTGCGGAGGTATGACATCCACACCCGCTTTAGGTTCTCTTATAAGTGTGGCAAAAACAGATGACGTAGCAGCAGCGTATGCCGCTACTTATCCTGTAGCATTACTTTTGCTTGTATTTGTACCTCAAATAATTTCCTTGATTTTCTGACGGATAATTAAAAAGATATAAAACAATTTTGAAGTGAGTTTGTTAAAAATTCATTTACGCAAAAATTTTAAAAGTAAATATTAGGTTAAAACAAAAGGGGCAGAGGTTGATAATTTGCTATATTTCAAATTTATTAAATAGAGATTAGCAGATAATAATATTAGAAAACAATATTATTGTTATTTAATAGATTTACAATTTATGACCGCTATGCTATAATAAATTATCGAGTAAAAACCTTTACTAATCCGTTTTTAATATTTTGATCGGTTTAATGATTAGTTAATCGACTGTAACAGTAGACGGTTGCTTAAAAAAATTTATTTAATTTAAAAGTGCCATTAAAAAACGGTTGACAAGAATATAACTAAACAATGCGCTTTTAAGTATTTGCCGAAATTCGTAAAATAAAAAAATTTCCGTTTTAATTTTTGAATATTTATTTAATGCATAATAATCGAGGCAATGTATAAAATTAATTAAAAGTCTTACCCTGTTAATTAATTTAAATATGAATTTTTACTATATTATCATTTAAATAATATTGCTTGTTTAAATAGCTTTTAAATAACAATATAAATAAATTTATATAGTAATTTCTTTATTATTCGGGCTGACAAAATATATAATTAACAGGCATACGTATGCCGGTAAAAGGAGATAAATATGGATAATTTAAGAAAAATAAGCGATAGTTTATATTTGGTTGGAGCCGACGACAGGAAAATTTCCTTATTTGAAAGAGTTTACCCGATAGATAACGGCATGTCTTATAATTCATATTTACTTACGGACGAAAAAACCGTACTGTTCGATACGGTTGACAAGGCAGTATCTCAAAAATTTTTCGAAAATTTAAAAGCCGCCCTTGACGGCAAAAAATTGGATTATGTTGTTGTGCAGCATATGGAACCCGACCATTCGGCCACTCTAAAAGAACTTATGAAAAAATATCCCGAATCGAAGATAGTATGCAACGCAAAAGTTGCGGCTATGTTTATTCAGTTTTTTGGGGAATGTTTATCCGAAAGATTTTACGAAATTAAGGAGGGAGATTGCCTAAATACGGGTAAACATAATCTTAATTTTGTATTTGCGCCTATGGTTCATTGGCCGGAAGTTACCATGACTTACGATTCGACCGATAAAATACTTTTTTCGGCAGACGCATTCGGTCATTTCGGTGCATTAAACGGGAAGCTTTTTGCCGATCAGGTTAATTTCGAAAAATATTATGAAGAAGATTTTTGCAGATATTATGCGAACATCGTGGGTAAATACGGTGCACAGGTTCAGGCGGTATTTAAAAAATTAAACGGTAAAGAAATAAAAACTATTTGTCCACTGCACGGATATATTTGGAGAAAGGATTTAAATTATATTTTTGAAAAATATGAAAACTACAGTAAATACCTTCCCGAAAGGCACGGGATTGCCATATTTTACGGCTCTGTTTACGGTGCTACGGAAAGTGCTGCAGAAAAAATTGCCTGCGAATTTAATTCTCGGGGAATAGAAACATTGCTTTTAGATGTTTCGAAAGAACATTACAGCAAAATAATTGCGGCTTGTTTTAATTATCCAAACCTTTGTTTTGCTTCTATAACCTACAATAACGGTATATTTTCACCTATGGAACATGCATTGAGGGAAATAGTTGCGCATAATTTACAAAACAGATCGGTTTCTTTCGTTCAAAACGGATCTTGGGCGCCGGCAAGTGCCAAATTAATGAGGGAAATTTTGGAAAACTGTAAGAATTTCCGATTTAACGAAAATGTTTTAACCATTAAATCCTCTTTAAATTCTATTACAGAAAACGATATCAAAGATTTTGTCGATTCGATAATCGCCAATGCCGGTCCGGCTTTTTGTTAATGCAAAAAATTGTAATACAAAAAAAATAAAAATTTGATTAATAAAATGAAAATCAGACATTTTTTGTCTGATTTTTTTATTTATACTTAATTATTTATATACATATGTTTAATAATATACGAATGTGATATAAGTGTTTAAAAAATTTTAAGCATGCAATCAATTTTAATTTCAAAATAATTTTTATCCGCAAATTAAATAATTTTAATATTATCAGTTTATTAAAAAACTTAATGTTTTTAAGTAATTAATTTAAAATTTTATTTTTATTATTCTTTTTATTATTCCTATAATATGCGACAATCTTTTAAGTATAAATTTATATGCAATAGTTTACAGATATTGCCTGCATTTAATTTTTTTGCGATATGAAAGTTTTTATTTAAAGGTAAATTTTTATATTAAAAGTATTGCGTAAATTCGTAATTGTATTTCGTATTTGTATATATAGTATAATATATTAT
>CASEPJ010000221.1 GCA_949289715.1 uncultured Clostridia bacterium | reverse complement strand
CGTCGAACTTATTATATGCTCTTTGTATAAAGTCAACCATCTTTCCTTCCGAATTGGTTTGAACGCAATTCACTTTAACTCCGATTTTGTTTGCGTGTTTTTTTATATAAGATAATAAAAATTTATAGTTACGGTTCCCGTAAATATTTTTTTCTCTTATTCCCAACATGTTAATGTTAGGTCCGTTAATAACTAATATTTTCATAAATCCAATTTCCTCCTTATACGTTCTGCCGTGTCTTCAATGCCGATTTCGTTTTCCACAGTTATGTCCGCTATTTTGTTATATATAGGCAGCCTTTCCTCATAAAGTTTAAGTACGGCATCTTTGTTTTGGGAAAGAGGTCTGCCGTCGGTCGGCAACAACAACGGATTTCTATTTATAAACACACATGACGAATTCATCTTTAAATTTAAAATATTTCTTTTTCTTTTTATTATTCCTCCGCCGCAAGCAATAATCAGCCCGTTTTCTTTTGCATAATTTAAAAGCACTTCTTCTTCTCTATCCCTAAAATAATTTTCACCGTACTTCTCAAAAATTTCTGGAATTGACAAATTTTCCTCTTCTTCTATTTTTGCATCTATGTCGATTATTTTTCTTCCCGTCATTTCGGCAAGCACCGCACCCACGCTCGATTTACCGCAGCCGGGCATACCTATCAAAGCAATATTTCGAATACGTTTGCTCAAAACCGAATAAATTTTTTCGATTATTTGATCATCTATGTTTTCACCGCAGAAATATTCGCATGACTTTTTCGCCTGAGCTATAAGCATCTTCAAACCGCCAACGGCGGGAATTTTCCCCTCTTCCGCCTGTAAAATCAACCTCGTTTTTAAAGGATTGTAAATACAGTCTATAACTCCCGTAAGATTTTTAAAATTCTTTAAGTCTATATCGGGCATATTCTCGACATCGGGAAACATCCCCAGCGGAGTGGTATTTATTATTACTTCGGCATCGTAATGAAGATTAATATTTTTATAGTTGTTTTCACCATGTCTCGAAATTACGATTATTTGCGAAGCGTTGCAGTCTTTGCAAACTGCTTTTGCAGTAAGAGAGGTGCCTCCGCTGCCCAATATTAATATTTTTTTACCTAAAAAAGATATTCCGGCACTTTCTGCCAAATACTTAAATCCGTAATAATCTGTATTGTAACCGTATTTTTTTCCGTCTTTAAAAACTATTGTGTTTACGCTTCCTATTTTTTCGGCATCATCGAAAACATAATCCAAAAAAGGAATGACAGCCTTTTTATAAGGAATGGTAACATTCAAACCATTGAACTTTCCGTTGTTCAAAAAATTTTCCAATTTACTTTCTTCTATCGGATATAAATCGTAATCGTATTTATCGAAAAATTCATGAACTTCTTTAGAATAACTGTGTTTAAGCTTTTCTCCTATCAATCCGCAGCGCATAAATTACTCCTTTGATAATAATTCCCTCTCTTTGACGAAATCGGTATATAAATCCAATAAAACCAAAGCGGCAGCAGCCTCTACTACAGGCACAGCTCTTATAGCTACGCACGGGTCATGTCTGCCTTCTATTTTTAAAACGGTTTCCTGCTTCGTTTCCAAATCCAGCGTAAGCTGAGGCTTAAATATTGATGGCGTGGGCTTAAAAGCCGTTTTAAATATAAGCGGCATACCGTTTGTAATTCCGCCTAAAATACCGCCTGAATGGTTGGTTTTTGTTTTAACTTTACCTTCAGCAATTGTAAAAGCATCGTTATTTTCACTTCCTTTTAATCGAGAAGCATTAAAACCTTCCCCGAATTCAACGCCTTTTACGGCAGGAACGGAAAATAACATACCGGCAAGTCTGCTTTCCACCGAATCGAACAGCGGCTCCCCTAATCCCACCGGAAGGCCTATTGCCGCACATTCTATAACCGCCCCTACAGAATCCTTTTCTCCTCTGATAGTTTCTACCAATTCTTTAATCTTTTTTAAAGCTACTTCATTAATTACGGGCAGCTCGTGTTTTGAAATAACCTCAAAATCACTCAAATTTACGTTAAGGGCATCGAAACTATCGTCGTTAACGTCTCCTACGGAAAGCAAATGCGCCGCTATAAATATGCCTTTTGAATTCAAAATCTGTTTTGCAATACCACCCGCTAAACACAACGGAGCAGTAAGTCTGCCCGAAAATTGTCCTCCCCCTCTTATATCATTGAAGCCGCCGTATTTAATCAAAGCGGTATAATCCGAATGTCCCGGGCGAGGTATTTTTTTGAAAGAGGAATAATCTTTGGATTTTATGTCGTTATTTTCTATAACCGCACATAAAGATGAACCGCAAGTAACGTCGTTTACGATTCCCGAAAGGACAATAAATTCATCCCCTTCCTTGCGCTGAGTGGATAACATCTGTCCCGGCGCACGTCGGCTCATAAACATTGCCAATTTTTCAAAATCAATTTTTATGCCGGCAGGCAAACCGTCAATTAGCACACCAATGGCTTTGGAGTGAGATTGCCCGAAAATAGATATTTTAATATTTTTACCCGTTATTGATGACATCGAATTTACCT
>CASEPJ010000220.1 GCA_949289715.1 uncultured Clostridia bacterium | reverse complement strand
ATACCCGTTTCGAAACTTAAGTTATTAAAACCGCCGATATAAATTACAAGTATAAAAATTGCCACTATAGGAGTAATTACGGTATTGCATAATACTGCCCCTTTATAACCGCTTTTCGATAATAACAATGCAAACAACAAAATAACTGCTCCAAAATAATATGTTCCGCTTAATTTATTTGCAGCTGCACATAATCCGGCCAAAAGTATAATATTAGTTATATACGATAAAAAATTAAATATCCTGCCGCTTTTCTCGCTAAAAACCTTTTCCGAAACTCCTAAAAAAAATTTTATTCCGAAGAAAAAAGTTAAAAATAAAAACGGCATTGTAAAATATGCGCTTAAACCGAAACCGGCAAAAAAAACAGCTACTTCTTTTCCCGTGGCAAATCCGGCACCGATTACGGCACCTGCAAAAAAAAGACCTGTTTTTATTCCCGATAAAATATTTTTCATATCTAAACTGTATGTTTGAACTATAAAAAAAATACCGTTTTTTATAAACTCGGTAAAAATTGGATTATTTTTTTTAAAATCTTATTAATTAAAATTTTAATTTTAAACATAATAAAATTGGAGGTGATAATATGGAAAACGGCTTTTTATTCGGACTTGCCGTAGGCACATTAATTACAGTGCTTGCTATTGAAAAAGATACAGCAAAAAAAATTGTCAATAAAGGCAAAAAAGCAATTGAAAATATCGATTTAAAATAGTTGAATTTCAATTAAATAAAGGATGAAACTTTCATCCTTTTATTTATTTAAACAAATATTATTATATAAAATATATATTTTACATAAAAAATAATAAATAATATTTTAATACAATAAAAACATTTGCAAATTAATCGTTTATAAGGTAAAATATAAGAAATTAGTATTCAAATTTTATTATACAGGGTTATTATGAAGAAAGTTTTGGCACTCGATTTAGGCACAAAAAGAATAGGCATAGCCTTAAGCGACAGTTTGCGTTTTCTTGCCAGCGGAAAAGAAAGTTATATTACAAAATCTCCAAAAGAAGATATGCAGTATATTTTAAAAACGATACAAGAAAACGATGTCGATACCGTAGTCATAGGTTTACCCATTAATATGAACGGAACGGAAGGAGAAAAAGCCGCTTTGTCAAGACAGTTTGCAGAGGATTTAAAAAATATATCTCCCCTTCTCAATATAGTTTTGTTTGACGAACGTTTAACTACTTCCGCAGCAAATCGTTATTTATTGGAAGCCGATTTAAGTCGAAAAAAAAGAAAACAAGTTATAGATAAACTTGCAGCAACAATAATACTGCAAAATTATCTGGACAGCAAAAGTAATAAAACATTATAAAAATAAGGAGAATGAAAATAAAATGGCAAAAAAAGATGAATTTGAAAAATTAGACGAAGAATTAACCGAAGAAGAAATGGAAATGATTGCCAATTCCGAAGAGGAAGAGGAAGAATATAACGGAGTAATAACTTTATATGACGAAAATAAAGAACCGCACGACTTTTTCGAACTCGGTGCTGTAGATATCGAAGATAAAACTTATGTTGTTCTGCAACCCGTAGAATTAGAAGAAGATATGGATGAAAGCGATGTTTTAATTTTCGAATTATCTTATCTTGACGATTCGGACGAAGCGCTCTTAACTCCTGTTGAAGATGAAGCTCTTGCGGAAAAAGTTTTAGAAGAACTTTCCGAGTCGGAAGATTGTTGCTGCGACGATGATAACTGTGAAGAATGTGGTTGCGGATGTCACCAAGACAAATAAAACAAAATTTAATGCTAATTAATAATATTTTCCATAACTCCGTATATTAAAACGGAGTTATTTTTTTAAATAATTACACATATTTTAAAATCCTCTCATATAATACATTATATAAGGAGGTGAATTATATGTCATTTTATACAAGCAACAGAAACGAAAATACTCCGGGACCAATTGTGGGCAATCCCCTTTACGGCCTTTGCGAAAAAGCTTGCATACAAGTTAATAAAGTTTTCGACGCTTGCATACAACAAGAAACAATTGAAGGTGTTCAGTTAAGCGTTTCAAATATTACGCCGAGCGGATCCGTGGAACCTTACACTTTCGTTAGTGCCAAAAGTTCTTCTGTTTCGGGAACTATAAATGATTTATCTGTGGACAGACTTGAGGACAGACCCAATTTTGCAAGGGTTAAGGGAAATGTAACAATACCTTTAGAAGTGGTTTTTGTCGATAGTACCGGTGCCGAATTTGTCGCCGAAAGCTCAGTTTCCATACCTAAGGACGTTATTTTATATGTTCCGGAACCCTCAATCATACCGTATAACGTTGAAAGCGTCGTAAGTGCAATAAGTACTGTTGGCACATATAGCGGAAGTAACATTTTCACTGTAACAATGTGTATTACCGTAATACTTAAAATTGTTATAGAAGCCGAACTGTTGGTGCCTACATACGGTTACTGCGCTATTCCGCCCTGTCAGGAATATACACAGGAAGTATGTGAAGGATTCTTCGACTTACCTTTGTTTCCCTCAAATAATTTCAATAGCACCATAATTTAAATATCACAAATTTTAAAAAATATAAATAAAGAGTCCTAAAACGGACTCTTTATTTTTTATTCATATTAATAGTGATTTTATTTGACAATAATTTTAATAACTGATAGAATATAAAATGCTAATATATTAATTAAGAGGCGTGGATATTATATGGATGAAAACAAAAAAAAGAGCGATCTCGGTGTAATGGATTTAGACGAACTCTCACAATTGAGTTCTAAAATACAAGCCCAACACGAAGATGATAATTTAGCTAATAAAAATATTAATAATGATGATTTAATAGCTTTAAAACTAAAAAATCAACAACGTATAACTCACGAAAAACAAGTAATCGAACTACAAAAAATTATTGAAAAAAAGCCTACAGGTGTGGGCATTGCTTCTTTTTGTTTTGGTATAGGTTCACTTATATTATATTGTGCATGGTATTTTGCAGTTATATGTTCAATATTGGGAATCATTTACGGTATTTGGCAACTTCAAATAAACAAAAAACATAATATTAAAAAATTCCCTCTTCCGTGGATAGGTATCGGTCTAAGTATTGCAGGTTTAATTCTTGCGGCAATATTGAAAATTCCTACTGCTCTACTATATAACTAAATAAATGAAAATTTCGGGATTTATCGACAAACACATAAAAACGCTTGCAATTTCAATATGGATTGCAGGCTTTTTGTTTGTCTTGCTATATAATATTTTCAATTTAAACATAACAAATCTATTTCCTCCTTGCGAATGGTTAACGAAATACGGTTTTATATGCCCTGCTTGCGGAGGAAGTCGCTCTTTACATTATTTCTTAAAAGGGCAAATTATTGAGTCTATGAAGTATAATATTACATTTACCTTAACTTATATTATACTTATTGTCTTTTGGGCATTATTTACTTATAAAGTTTTTAAAAATAAAGATTACCAAAAATTTACCATTAATTATTTAACTGTTTTTGGAATTGTTTTTATTGTTTTAATAGTCATTAATACCATATTGAGAAATATTTTGCCTTATCCTCATATTAAAGTATAATTTTTTATTTTTAAAAAAATATCAATAAAATTAAATTGTTAAATATTTTTTATTCGCATTATAAATTTAATAATTAATACGTTTTTAATTAATATTTAATAAATTACATATTATTTAAAAACAAGGATTAAAATTTTAATCCTTGTTTTTAAATTTTAATTATTTGTTATAAAAATATCAAAATCGAAATAAAATATTGAATAAATAAAATTTCATATAAATTTAATCAACCGTACATTTTTTTTACTATGAAATTAATCAATTTCAACGGTAAAAATCTTGTCAAAAAAACTTCAAATTTAGACAATCCCCCCACAACAAATCTTAATGGAGGATTCTTTTTATTTATCATCTTAAAAACAGCTTTTGCAACCGTTAAAGGAGATTTTCCCGACTGCTCGTCTTTTTCCATTTTATTTACGGATTTTTTCATTCTATCATTACTGTCTTTATCTGTAGAATTATCGATGATTCTCGCCTGCGTAAAACCAGTTTTAGTATCTCCCGGCAAAATAGCGCAAACTTTTATTTTAAACGGTTTAACCTCCGTTGCAACGGCTCTCGTCAAAATTTCAACGCCTGCTTTGGTTGCAGAGTATAAAGCCTGATACGGCAGAGGTATTATTCCGCCCACAGAAGAAATATTAATTATATACCCTTCCGTTTCTTTCAAATAAGGAATTATTTTTGAAGACAATATTGCCACAGACGTTAAATTGGTTTTGACGATATTTTCGATATTTTCCGTTTTTGCATCGCACAAAGCGCCGGCAATCCCAAAACCCGCATTGTTAATAATTACATCTATTCTTCCCTCTCTTTCATAAACGGTTTTAAATATATTTTCAATATCCTGATAATTATTTACGTCTGCCTGAAAATTCTCAAACAATTCGTGTTTAAATAAACGGCGGGAAATACCGTAAACTTTAAATCCTTTTTCTGCCAAAAAACAGGCTGTTTCTAAACCTATTCCGCTGCTTGCTCCGGTAATTATAACGACTTTATTCATAAATCCCCTCAAATATTTCGAAATTGATAATTTATATGTTGTAAATAATTATGTGTATTTTTAATTTTCTTATTAAATAGTCTTGGGTTATTTAATTTTATATATTAAACTAACTACTAATTAATAAAATATTTTGTATTAATGTTAATTATCGTTAATTAAAATTATCCTTATTTTTTATGTAAATTAACAAAACCAATTTAAAAAAATACGGGAAAATTTCCCGTATTATTCATTGTAAGGCATTCTTAAAAATGCTTTTGTTTTTTCCGATTTAGGTCTTTCGAAGACTTCTGCGGGAGAACCCTCTTCTTCCACCACACCGTCGGCCATAAAAATAATTTTATCGCCCACTTCTTTGGCAAATGCCATTTCGTGCGTAACCACTATCATGGTCCTGTCTGAATTTTTTAAACCTTTTATTACTTTTAAAACTTCATCCGTCAATCCGGGATCGAGAGCGGATGTAGGTTCGTCGAAGCATAAAATTTCCGGATTTAAAGCCAAAGCCCTTGCTATTGCCACACGTTGACATTGTCCTCCCGATAATTCACATGGATAATTATTTATTTTTTCCTGTAAACCTACCCGTTCGATTAATCTTATAGCTTCCTTTGATATATTATTCGTTTTTTGATTTTTATAATCTTTAATATCATTTAATCTCTTTTTTTTATACTCTTTCCTTTCGGCAGAAGGTAAAGATTTTATTTCGCTTTTTATGTTTTTTGTAAGCTGATTTATTTCTTCTTTCAATAAAAGTTTAGGCGCAAGACAAACATTTTGCAAAACATTATATTGAGGAAACAAATTAAAAGACTGAAAAACAAGTCCGAAATGCAATCTTTTCGCTCTTATTTCGTTATCTTTACGGCTTTTACTTTCTTTACCTTCAAAAAGAACTTCATCATTAAGGATTATTTCGCCACAATCTGCTCGTTCTAAAAAATTAAGACATCTTAATAATGTTGTTTTGCCGCTGCCGGATGAACCAATAATTACAAGAACTTCTCCCTTCTCAACGGAAAAACTGACACCTTTTAAAACCTCGGTATTTCCAAATTTTTTATATAAATTTTTAACTTCAAAAAATGCCATCTTTACACCTTAAAATAATCCATCTTTTTTTCTATGAAATTAAAAAGCAAAGTTAAAACTCCCACAAAAACAAGATAATATACTCCTGTATAAAATAACGGCCATATTAATCCCTTAGCGGCATAATCCTGAGCAACTTTCAAAACTTCGGTAACAACAATTACTCTTGCAAGGGAAGTATCTTTAACCAAAGTGATAACTTCGTTACTCATTGCGGGAATAATCCTTTTTACCAATTGCAGAAGAATAATTTTGTTGAATATCTGCCCTTTTGTCAATCCCAAAACCTGCCCTGCTTCGTATTGACCTTTAGAAATACTTTCAATACCGCCACGATATATTTCCGAAAAATAACAAGCGTAATTTATAATGAACGCCACTAAAACCGCAATAAGCCTTGGCATTATTCCTAAGTCGAAAATTAAAGCCGGTCCGTAATAAATTGCAATTATTTGCAACATAAGCGGAGTGCCTCTAATTATCCAAACAAAAACTTTTATCACTTTGCTTATCGGTTTAATTTTGGACATAGAACCAAAAGCAATCAGCAATCCCAAAGGCAATGCCGCAAGCAAAGTGATGAAAAAGATTATACAGGTATTTATAAGCCCTTCGAATAAAGCTAAAGTTACTTCGACAAACATTATAATCTCCGATTTATCCCATATATTTGTTGTATAAGGTATCTAACGTTCCGTCTGTCTTAAATTTAGCTATAATTTCGTTTAATTTATTTAAAAGTTCCGTATCTTCCTTT
>CASEPJ010000219.1 GCA_949289715.1 uncultured Clostridia bacterium | reverse complement strand
TGTCTTATTGTTTTATAAAATTATTTTTATTCTTCATTTTTATTTAACTTAAACAATTATATAATTATTTTTTTAATTTGTTTTCCAATTCAGCTAAAATTTCCGAAAATTGAGTAACATCTTTAAACTGCCTGTAAACCGATGCAAATCTGACATAAGCTACTTCGTCAATACTTTTTAGCCCTTCCATTACCATTTCGCCTAATTTTTTGCTGGAAATTTCCCTATCTAATGAATTATATACGTTTTTTTGAATTTCAGAAACCAATTCATCGATTTTATACATAGGAACAGGACGTTTTTCACAAGCTTTTATAATTCCCGATTTTAATTTGTTTACATCAAAAGACTGTCTAGCTCCTCCGTTTTTAATTACAAAAACATCGGAAGTTTCAACCGTTTCATATGTAGTAAAACGTTTTCCGCATTCCAAACATTCTCTTCTTCTTCTTATGGAATTACCGTCGTTAGATGTTCGAGAATCGATTACTTTGCTGTCCATACAGCCACAATATATACATTTCATATCTTACCTCACATTTATTTTACATAAAAATATAAAAAATGTCAAAGTAATTTAATAATTTTCTTATTAAGATGTTGTTTTTTCGTTATTTTCTTCTTCAATATATGTTTTTTTAACGTTTTTATTGTTTTCCAACGAGTTAACGGAAGCTCGTTCAACGGGATACAGTTCAACTAATATTGTATCGTCTCCTATTTTATTTACGTTCTTCCAAGGTATAAATAAATCTTCGTTTTTAAAATTAAATAATTTTTTATCTCCCGGCACAACAATACCGCAAACTTTTGCACATCTGCTGTCAAATACAATGTCTACAATTTTACCGAGCTTTCTTCCGTCTATAATATTTATAACTTCTTTGGCACGTAAATCGCAAAATGTTATTTCCATAATAAACCTCCTTTTTATATTATATTAATGTAATATCTATTATATTAAAGATATCGGCAAATTTACAAAAATAAAAACAGAAGAATAATTCCTCTGTTTTTATCGTTCAATATTAATTTTTCCCCTTTACATTAATTTTTTAATTGCCGATAATGCATTTTTTTCGATTCTGGATACTTGAGCCTGAGATATTCCGATATCTTCGGATATTTCTATTTGAGTTTTCCCGAGATAATATCTTAAAAATAAAATATTTTTTTCTCGATCCGACAGCAAATTAATTGCATCTTTTAAAGTCATATCCTCAATCATATTGTCATCCAAAGCTTTATTATCCGACAATGTTTCCATAATCATTAAAGATTCTCCGTCGTCTTGGTAAACATTTTCATATAAGGATATTGGTTCGCTTACTGCATCCAACGCACAAACTACATCTCTTAAAGGAATATCAATTTCTTTAGCGATATCATCCAATGTAGGAATGGTTTGATATTGCAATTTTTCTCTTGCTTTTAAAGCTTTAAAAGCCGTATCACGCAAATTTCTACTAACTTTTATGGTCGAAGCGTCTCTTAAAAATCTTTTAATTTCACCGATTATCATAGGTACGGCATAAGTTGAGAATCTTACATTTAAATTGATATCGAAGTTATCGATAGCCTTTATAAGTCCCACACAACCTACCTGAAACAAATCGTCCATACTGTCTTTTTTAGAAGAAAATCTTTGCACTATACTTAACACTAATCGCATATTGGAAATTATTAATTCTTCTCGACAATATTCGTTTCCCTGTTGGGCTTGTCTAAGGAGTTCCATTATCCTTGCTTGTTTAATATTAGGCAATTTTGAAGTATCTACACCACATATTAATACTCTGTTAGACATAGTAAAGCCTCCGAATTAATATTGTAAGTATATTATCTTTCAAAATTTAATTTTTATACAAATTTTTAATTTTTTTTTAAACCAATTTGGTTATTTCTTTTTTTAGTTTTCCTATTATCTTTTTTTCTATCCTTGAAATATAAGACTGAGATATTCCCATAATGTCCGCAACTTCTTTCTGCGTTTTTTCACTGTTTCCCATTAACCCGAATCTCATTTTTACTATTTCCAAATCTCTGTTATTTAATTTTTTAAGAAGCATCCATAATAATTCATGCTCCACCGATGATTCAAGATTTTTATATACTACATCGTTATCGCTTCCCAAAACATCGCTCAATAAAAGTTCGTTACCTTCCCAATCCACATTTAAAGGCTCATCTAAAGATACTTCGTATTTTAATTTAACGCTTTTTCTTAAATACATTAGTATTTCGTTCTCTATACATCTGGAAGCGTAAGTAGCAAGTTTAATTTTCTTATCTCCGTCAAAAGAATTTACCGCTTTAATTAAACCTATTGTGCCGACAGAAATTAAATCGTCTAAATCGATACCCGTATTTTCAAATTTTTTTGCTATGTAAACTACTAATCTTAAATTATGTTCTATTAGTTTATCCTTTGCATATTCCGAGTTTTGATTCATTTTTAAAACTAAATCTTTTTCCTCTTCTCCGCTTAACGGAGTGGGTAAAGCTTCCCTTCCGCACATATAATTTATGGCGTTTTCTTCATTGATACCGAATATTTTTCTAATTAAAATTAAAAAATAATTTTTCATATTACCCCTCCGTTTTAAAACTGTTGTTTAAAATTACATCATAATTTTTAAAATCACTACCACAAATGGCAACTACATTAAATATTGTATTCACCTTCTTGTCCGAATATAATAAAATTTTATCTATTTTTATTACGGTTTTAATTTTTTTACTTCCGTCTGCAAATTCACATTCAATAAAATTATTATTGGAAATTGCAGATTTTATTTCATCTTTTGAAAATATTTTATTAAATATTTTCTTATCTAAAACTATTACCGAAAAATTTTTATAATGTAATTCGTTTCCCGTATCGTAAAAACCTTTTAAATTATGCGATTTTCCCTTATAAATCAATTCCATTTTATAAATATCTTTATAAGTATATTTTACCGAATAAGCGAACCTGAAAATCAATATTAACACAATTAAAATACCGCCTAATAATGCCATAATATTTAATTTATAACTTAAATTAAATATTTGATATATGAGCATAATACTACCGCCCAATATAAAAGTTACAATTAAAAACGATATGTATAATTTAAAAAATTCTTTATAAGATTTATATTTTTTTAAAATTAAAATAATAGGAAAAGATATGGTAAATTTTAAAATAAATAGCCAAAAATCATTTAAAAATACAGAAGCAACAACAGCTGCCGCTCCAATAAATGCCGATAGGAAAATCTTATAAAATTTTATAAATTCTTTATTCAATTTAAGTGAAATCCAAATAATTATTAAATTTACAATTAAATTTAAAACAAAGAGATCCTCAAGATAAATTACCATATAAATATTATATAAAATAATAAAATTACAGTAATTCTTAAAATGTCGATTTAAAATAAAAAAAAGACAGAAAGTTAAAACTTTCTGTCTAATAATGTAAATATGAAATTACTTATTTTTTACGAATCATTCTTAAGAAAGGAGGAATATCGAAATCATCGTCTTCTTTTTTATCTTCCACAGCAGCGGCAACCTCTTCTTCTTTCTCCTTTTTAGTTGAATTAAAATTAATAAAATTCAAACTTGCAGAAACATTTTTATTTAACGGAGTTTTATTTACTTCGGGTTCTATTTTATTTTGAACTTTAACCGATAAATCTTCGGCTGCATCTTTAGAAACCGGTTCTCCTCCCGGGAAACCTGTAGCTATAATGGTAATCGCAACATCTTTGCCCATCTTTTCGTCTACTACGGCACCAAAAATAATGTTAGCATCTTCCGAAACAGCTTCTTGTAAAATAGTAGCTGCTTCTTTAACTTCATATAAAGAAAGATCGAGACCACCGGTAACATTTATTATAACCGATTGTGCACCTTGTATATTTGTTTCCAACAGAGGACTTTGAGCAGCCTGGATTATAGCATCCATGCACCTGTTTTCACCGGATCCTTGTCCGAGTCCCATATGAGCATATCCTTTTCCTTTCATAACCGAAGTTACATCCGCAAAATCAAGATTAATCATGGCAGGATTAACAATTAAATCGGAAATTCCTTGAATTCCTTGTCTTAAAACATCATCGGCGATTTTAAACGCTTCAACCATTGGTGTTTTGGGATCAACTAAATCCAATAATTTTTCGTTAGGTATAACAACTAAAGTATCAACCGCATCTATTAATTTTGCAATGCCCGCTTCAGCATTTTGCATCCTTTTTTTACCTTCAAACAAGAAAGGTTTGGTAACTACAGCTACAGTTAATATTCCCATTTCTTTTGCTAAAGAAGCAATTACAGGTGCAGCTCCCGTTCCGGTACCGCCACCCATACCTGCCGTAATAAATACCAAATCACATCCTTCCAATGCTTTAATAATTTGCTCACGGCTTTCTTCAGCAGCGCCTGCGCCTATTTGAGGATTTGCTCCGGCACCGACACCTCTGGTCAATTCTTTACCTATTTGGACCAATTCGGTTGCTTTTGACCTGGACAATATCTGCAAATCGGTATTTAACGAAACAAATGTGCAGCTTGTTATTCCGCTGGCAACCATTCTATTAACAGCATTATTGCCTGCTCCGCCAACACCGAAAACTTTAATTCTAACATTTCCTTTATCGGGATTAATCATTTTTATTTCCTCCATTAAATATGCTCATAATTTTATCTAAAATATTTGCTTTTTTTATTTCTTTTTTTACCGCATAATTTAAAACGCCTATACTCGACGAAAATTGCGGTTTATTTAATTGAGGTACAGGCGGCAAAACCAGTTTTACCTCAACGCCTAATTTTTCGGAAAGATATTCCTTTGCTCCTCTTATATGCGAAATTCCGTTACCTGTTAAATAAATTACTATATCTTCAGGAAAATCATACTGACACTCGCTAAAAGCCTTTTCAAGTATTTTAACAAAATCGCCCAGCCTTGCAGTAACAATTCTATTGCAAAATTTCATATTGAAACTCTTAATTTCGCCCTGTTTTCTTAAATCGTATGTATCGTTATCCTCAGGTTGGAGATTTAAATCTATTCTTCTTTTTAGCAATTCCGCATCTTTAAAATTATTTATTTCCAAAATTTGGAAAAGATCGGTGGTTATATGCGCTCCTCCTAAAGAATAGGATTTTAAATGCAACAAACCTTCTCCTCTAACCAACATAATATTGGTAGTCAAATATCCAACATCCATTAAAATCGCATATTGGTCTCTAACTTTCGGTTCAAATAAAAATAACGCTTCCGCCAAAACAGAGGGAATATAAGAAAGTATTCTTCTGCCTGTTCCTGCAAAGAGGTTATCGATAGGTAAAACAAAATTTTTATTTGCTAAAAAATAGGAAAAAATCCCCCCGAGTTTTTGACTTGTCCTTCCGACGGGATTAATAACTTTAACATTGTCGTCAAGAGTAAAATAAATCGGCGAACAGCAAATATATTTGTATTCGTCTATATCTTTAAATGTGTTTAATCTGTTAATAAGTTTATTGACGTCTTCATCTTTTATTTTTGCTTTCGCAGGTATGGCAATACTGCCCTCTGCGCATTTTAACGAAGTAAATTCCCCGGGTACACCTACATGAATTTCTTCAATGCTTATTCCCGAAGAATCTTCTGCTAAAGCAATTGCCGAATATACAGATGACTTTAATTTATTCGGCTCAATAAATTTACCTTGATAAAAACCGTCGTATTCAATTTCACCGCTACCCAAAATATTAAACACGTTATCTTTTAATTTCTCACCCACTAAAACGGTTATTTTAGAAGACCCGAAATCAATAATAGATATGTAATTCGATTTAGCCATTATAAGCTCCTTTGTACTTTGATTACACACAAATCATTTTGAATACGTTTGTTAGTTTTATAATATATATTATATAATTTATAACAATTTGTGTCAAACAAAATTAGTTAAAAAAGTTATTAATTTCGAAATTTTATGCAGGAATATAGCTTGCGGAATTATCTGCATTTATTAATATGGTCCCCTCTCGTTTTTCGGCATCGGAAAGCCCGTCAAATACGCTGACCGCTTTTTGCAATTTAGTTAAAAGTTCACTTTCCACATCGTAAATCTGCCACACAACTCCAGCATTTGTCTTAATTAAAATATTATTTGAATTTTCCATAAATTCTATGGTTTTAAAAAATCCGACACAAATTTCCGAATCGTATCTTGTTTCTCCGGAAAAACTTATTCTTCTCAAGTTTTCAAATATTTTTAAAATAATATCTATTTTGTTGCTTTTTTCAATGGTCTTTCCTATTAAAGCTTGTCCGTTATCGTTTTCGGGTTTTGCAACTTCAACATCTTTGGCTAAAATATAATTATCGAAAGATGATGAAATTTCCAAAACTACACCCTCATTGTCAATAATGGCATAATTTTGGGTTCCTTGAATTTTAAAAGCCAACAGCTTTATTCTTTCGGAAACGGAAATTATAATTTTACCGGGGAATTTTTTTTCGATATTAACAACTTTTATGTAAGGTATTGAAGATTCAATATTTCGAATGGCTTCATCTTTAGAAGATTTTAAAATACTTCCGCCTTTTTTTATACCGGAAGCCTCCAATAAACTTTGAGTAACACTGTCCCTGTCTAACATAGACGACGAATATAAATAATTAACTTCTATATCGTTAATTCTCGTTACGGCAGAAACAGTAAGTACAAAAACAGCTATAAAAATAGCCACCAAACCAATAATAAAAATTTTTTTACCTTTCATATAAACTCCTTCTTCAAACCGTAATTCTCTTAATTTTCGCCCCTAGTTCATTTAATGTCTTTTCTATTGACACATAACCTCTGTCTATATGATTAATTTCGTTTATAGAAGTCGTGCCCTCTGCAGTTAAGGCAGCCAAAACCAAAGCCGCCCCGCCACGTAAATCTTTCGCCGTTATTTCTGCCGAATGGAGCGACGATACACCGTCCACGATAGCAACTCTGTCTTTAACCGTGATTTCTGCCCCCATTTTAATAAGTTCCGGAACATGTTTAAACCTAGTTTCAAATAAATTTTCAACTATAATACTCGTTCCGTCGGCTGTAGTTAAAGAGGACATTAACGGGGCCTGTAAATCGGTAGGAAAACCCGGATAAGGCATTGTTGCCGTAAGCCGTATGGCTTTTAACCGATTTTTACAATACATATATATTTTATCATTAAAACAATCAATTTTGCAAGCAGATTCACGCAATTTTGAAACTAAAGGTTGTAAATAATTATAATTTATTCCTTCAATTTCCAATTCGCCTTTTGTCATAGCACCGGCTAATAGCATTGTCCCTGCAAAAATACGGTCCCCTATGCATTTATATGTTCCGCCATGCAACTTCTTTACTCCGGTAATTTCTATTTTATCGCTGCCCGCTCCTTTTATTTTTCCGCCTAAAGTATTAATAAAATTAGCTAAATCTACAATTTCAGGTTCTTTTGCAGCGTTATTGATAACTGTAACTCCTCTTATTAACGTAGCCGCCATCATTATATTTTCGGTCGCACCAACACTTGGATAGTCAAGATGGACAAAACCTCCGCACATTTTACTGCCGTCGCAAAAAATATATCCGTCTTCTTCTTTTATATTTACATTTAAAGCTCTTAAACCTTTCACATGAAAATCTATAGGTCTTAAGCCTATTTCGCAACCGCCGGGATAAGATACAACGGCTTTTTTGAATTTAGACAAAATAGACCCCATCATAAAAATAGACGATCTTAATTCTTTCGATATATTTTGAGGAACTTGGGATAAATATGCAGATTGAGAATTTATTTTTACGCTACCGTTTTGTTCTATATGTATATCACATCCCATTCTTTTTAAAATATCTAGCATTACCTTTACGTCTGTAATTTGAGGACATTCCAATAAAGTTATTTCTCCGTCCGACATAACAGACGCTGCCAATATCGGCAATACTGCATTTTTAGCAGAAACGGTTTTAACTAAACCGCACAGTCTTGAGCCACCGTTTACAATAAGTTTTTCCATTTTTCACTCCATGCAAATAAACACAATAACTTTCCTTATATAGTATGAAATTATTTGCTATATTGTGAAATGACCGATTCCTTATTTATGTTTAAAAGTATTCCGAAAGCCGTTAAAAACACTATCAACGAAGTACTTCCCGAACTTATGAAAGGCAACGGTAAACCCGTAGGGGGAATACTTCCGGTTACTACAGCCACATTCAACATAACCTGAACGGCTAATACTATGGAAATTCCAAAAGCCAAATATCTTCCCAAACGGTCTTGCGATTTGGAAGCGATTTTAATTCCCCTTATAATTATGAATAAATAAACGCACAATATTAAAACGGCGCCTAAAAAACCTAATTCTTCTGCAATAATGGAAAAAATAAAGTCAGATTCGCTAAAAGGTAAAAAAGCATATTTCTGTCTTGAATTAAATAATCCTACGCCGAAAAAACCTCCTCCTCCTAACGAATAATAAGATTGTATCAATTGATACCCTTCCCCAAGTGGAGCTTCCCAAGGATTTATAAAAGCAAATAATCTTTTTAAACGATAAGGCTCGGCAATTATAAGTACGGGAATTGCACCTGCTAAAGGCACAGACAAATATATTAGATGTTTAATTTTGACACCTATTATAAACATCATGATTACCATTATTAAAGCAGTACATATAGTGATAGACATATTCGGTTCTAAAATTACCAACAAACATATAAGACCGCCGAAAAACAAAATCGGTAAAATATATTTGAATTTCGAAATATTTTGATAATTTTTTGCCCCGTAAAAAGCTGTAAAAAGCACAAAAGAAAATTTCGTAATTTCAGAAGGCTGAATCGTAAACCATTTAAATCCTATCCAACGTCTGGCACCGTAATTTTCAACTCCAATTCCCGGTATTAACACGGCTGCCAATAAAATAACAGAAACTATTAATATAGGAAAAGAAAATTTCGCTATTTTTTTATAATCTATAAAATACGCAATTGTAAGACCGGCAAATCCGATTATTAAACCAAAAATTTGCTTAATCACGAAATAAATTTCGTTATTATATTGTTTTTGGGCGTTAAAACAGCTCGCACTATAGACCATAAGCACACCGAATAAAGAAAGAAAAATTAACGCAGCCAATAAACAATAATCCATTTT
>CASEPJ010000218.1 GCA_949289715.1 uncultured Clostridia bacterium | reverse complement strand
ATAAATTTAGAATTGATAATAAGCTGTTTAGTAAAAGGAGGAGTTCCCGTTGCGTCATTGGATACAAATACAACGGACACCGTATCCGAAGCGAAAAACGTTTCGCTTACAGCATATACCATCCAGCTTGCCATAATCTGATTTGCCATATCGCTCATAGCATCGTTTGGCTGCCATGTCTCCGGATAATAGCCTTTATAGGAATGTTTGCCGATATATAAAAACAAATTAGCCATTTGAGTATAATCGCCGTATCTTTCGCATGCCATTATTACCCAAGAGATAAGTCTGCCGCTTACATGAGTCCCGCTTAATTTACCTACAGTAGTTCCCGAAACCACGCCGGTATCATAATAAGAATTATTTATATAAAACACTTGAGAAGGCAAATAATATTTTTTTGTGGCGTCGTAACAGGGATTTTCCGGATTACAGGTAAATTCCACATACGCATATTCCTGATATTTTGAAATAGTATTTTTCATAATATCGTCGTCGATACCGTACCAATTAGCACCTATAGGAGCATAATTGATATAAGATAACCCTTCGAGAAGATAATCGTCATCTTTATTATGATACCTATTAGCCGAAATCAATTCCGCATAAATTTTTTTATTGTCAAATACAACCGTTAAATTTTCGTTTATGCCCTCTTTAATATTTTCTGCCCTTTGTAAACAAAGTTGGTAATATTCGGGATCTTCATCCTGTGATTTTGCGTATTCGGAAAGCATATACAGCGCCTGCGAAGCAAATACATTTGTTAATAGGTCATATGCCTCCCACATGCCTGTTCCGCCTACGGAAGTAAATAGTCCTTCTTTAGCGTCGACACGGGTATGTTCGAGATTTGGATTTAACAATAATTTAAGCTCTTCGTTATAATAAGTTCCGCCGTATTTTAAATAATCGGTTGTAAAAAAATAATCTGCAAATTTTTTAACCAAAGGATAACTTCTTTTTATAAAGTCATCGTTGTCGGGATTATAAGGAGCCGATTCTGCAAACTTTAACCAAGCGTAAATATATACGAAGGAAGTTTCGGTCTGCTCTCTGTCGTCCAAAGGATGAATATCCGATACCAAACCTACATAAGACGCAACCCCTTTGACTTTCGAATAATTGCTATCGGTCAAAATTACAGGAGTCGGATTTTCGTCTTTGTAAATTTTTTCTTCGTAATAACTTAAAATGCTTTCCGATTTCGGATTTTCGTCCATCATGCCGTACCACACAATACTGCCGAAATCTTCGCTTTCTTCCTCCTCGTCCGTATCCAAAATTGCATCGTCGGTTTCGGTATCTTTTTTTACCTCTACTCTCACATTTAAATAAAAATTGCCGTCTTCAATCAAAGCTTCGTAAGGCAAACCGAAAATCAGCGTAAGCCATTCCCCTTCATTTGAAATATCGGAAGATGCCATTTCGATTTTTCCTATAAGCTGTCTATCGGAAAAATCCTTTCCTTTATATAAAGAAAAATAAACCGTACCTTCCGTCATAGAAGACGACATAAACACTTTCAATCCGGTTAATGTTCTATATATATACGATTCGTTTTGTGTAGTTATAATTGATGAATTTTCCGGTATAATTATTTCCTGCGATGCTTCGCATTTGTTTTCAATAGTTATTAAAGGATAAAGCGATGATGAATTTTTACTAAAAATATCTTCGTTTTCTTGGTTTCCGCTAAAAGTTATCGTATAATCTGGGATATTTTCCAATTCGGATAAACATCTCGATGCACGAACGGTATTGAAATAAGTTGCATGAACCCCGGCAATATACCCCAAAATTTTCCTTGCATTATCGAATTCTCTTAATGAAATATGCGCCAATGCCTGCACGGAAGAATCTCTAACAAACATACCTTCGTTCACATAAGACCCATCTTCTAAATCGTAAGATGTTCTGGCATATCCGTAATTTAAAAGTCTATCGTTAAGGGAATTAATGGTATTTTTATAAATTGCTGAATTTTTTTCATCGAAAAGTTCGGCAATTTCCGTTTTGTCCGCAAAAGCAACGGGCAGACATAAAATACTTGATAATACAATAACCGAAATCAATATTACGGCTATAATGCGTTGAGTTTTCATTATATCACCTTTTTAATCTTTTTGTGTATCGACTAAATCGTCAATGCTTTTAAGCCATATATTAACCGAAGCGTCGGATGGCATTCTCCAATCACCTCTGGGAGATAAAGCTACCGACCCTACTTTTACTCCGTCCGGAATACAGGAACGTTTGAACTGCTGGGTGAAAAATCTCACAAAAAATTTTTTCAGCCATTTTAAAATAATATTACCGTCATATACATCTTTAAAAGTTTTTTCGGCTATAAAAAATATTTTTTCGGGCGAATAATTCATCCTTACAAAATAATACAAAAAGAAATCGTGCAATTCATAAGGACCGACTATATCCTCTGTCTTTTGAGTAATTTCGTTTTTGTTCGGAGGCAGTAATTCAGGACTTACCGGGGTATCCAAAATATCTTTTAAAATGTTTTTTAAATCTGATTTCGAATGTTCGGCTACATAATTCACCAAATGCCTTACAAGCGTTTTAGGTACAGAACAATTAACTCCGTACATAGACATATGGTCGCCGTTATAAGTCGACCACCCTAAAGCCGTTTCCGAAAGGTCGCCCGTTCCTACTACTATTCCTTCGTTTGAATTGGCAATATCCATAAGAACTTGAGTGCGCTCTCTTGCCTGAGCGTTTTCATAAGTTACGTCGTGTACTTTTTGCGAATGAGCAATATCTTTAAAATGCTGTGTTACCGCTGCTGCAATATTAACCGTCTTTATAGTTACGCCGTAAGCTTGTGCCAATTTTAAGGCATTGTTTAATGTTCTGTCGGTAGTTCCGAAACATGGCATTGTAACGGCAATTATGTTTTTTCTATCAATACCTGCAATTTCAAACGCTTTTACCGAAACAATAAGCGCCAAAGTCGAATCCAATCCGCCGGACAAACCGATGACCGCAGTTTTTGATTTAGATGCTTCCATTCTTTTACGCAGTCCTTCCGCTTGCATACGAATTATAAGAGATGCTCTGCTTACCAATTCGTTTTTATCGTCAGGTACAAAAGGAGTTTTGGAAAAATTCCTGTCCAAGTAACTTTTATCGTCGATATTGTCAAAAACCACATGCAAATATCCGCTCTCCTTTTTATAATCGTAATTATAATACTTCGCTCTTTCGCTTGAAAGAAAATCAACATCCACATCAGCAATTATCATTTTGTTTTCGAACAATTCGCTTTCTTCAAGAATTTTGCCGTTTTCCGCTATCAAATTATGTCCGGAAAAAACAAGGTCGGTAGTAGATTCGCCGTAACCGGAGCAAGCATATATATAAGCGGAAATATTTGCACCCGATTGAGCGCTTACTACCGTTTTTCTGTAATCGGCTTTGCCTATAGTTTCGTTCGAGCACGATAAATTAGCCGTTATTATAGCCCCGTTTAACGAATGAGAAACGGATGGAGGCGTAGCTACCCATAAATCCTCGCAGATTTCGGCACAAACGGCAAAGTTTTTATATACTCCGCTGTTAAAAATAATTTTTTTGCCGAACGGAACTTCATATCCGTTGAATTTAACATAAATATTTTCATCCGCCGCTTGAGCAAAATGCCTTTTTTCGTAAAACTCGTTATAGTTAGGCAAAAAAGTTTTCGGTACAAAACCAAGCACTTTACCGTTATAAACGGCTGCCGCAACATTATAAATCAATGAATTGCAAACATAAGGCAGTCCCACAAAAACCAAAATATCCAACCCTTTTGTTGCATCGGCAATTTTGTTTAAAGCAATTAGCGCATTATCAAGCAAATGAGGCGAATAAACCAAATCTCCTATGGTATATCCCGTAATGCAAAGCTCGGGAAAAACCACTAACTTAACTTTATTTTTTTCCGCTTCGTGTATATCGGATATTATATTTTCAGCATTTTCATAACAATCTGCCACGTTGATTACCGGAGTTGCCGCAGCAACCTTAATAAAACCGTATTTCATTGCATTTGCATTATTCATAAAATTACCTCGAACTTATTGTTTATCAATATATTTTACAATTACAAAAATGATTTATATTTAACTTAAAATATTATGTAATATATTATTTTATCATAAATACCTTCATTATGCAATTAATTTGGCAAGTCGGCATTTTGTGTTTTTTTATCTTCTTTCTCTATTTTTATTATTTTAATTTTTTTAACGAATTGAGAAATAAACAGGCCACAAACCGTTAATGCCATACCGAGAGCCGTCAACCATGTAATTTTTTCCTTTAAAATAAAAAATGAAGTTATAACGGTAATGACGGGTAACAGATAAATAAATGCGGAAGTTTTCAATGCCCCTAATTGCTTTACGGAATAATTCCAAGTTACAAAACAAACGGCAGAGGCCAAAACCCCAAGAAACAAAATATTGAATATAATCTCCGGATTTAAAAAGGCATTTAAATTCAAAGAACTTTTAAATATAAACAATTCGGGAATTATAAATAACAAGGCATAAAAAAATATTTTTGCCGTTGTTTGAATTATATTGTATCCCAATGCGGAAATTTTTTTTATTATAACCGAATAGCCGCCCCATAAAACCGCCGCAAGCATTGCAAGTAAATCTCCTGCGGGATTAAGTTTAAAATTACTCACCCCGTTAAAAGAAATTAAAAACACACCTGAAATTGCAATCACGAAGCCTAAATAAAATTTAATTCCCGCTTTTTCCGATTTTAAAAAAATCATTGAAAAAACTGTTGTGAAAAACGGTGCAAGCGTGGTTATAAATGACACGTTAGAAGCATAAGTAAAACTCAATGCCGTATTTTCACATAACTGATATAACGCAATCCCTAATAGACCTGCAAAAACAAATAAAAGCTCCTCCCCTGTGCTTTTGCATTTCAATATTTTCGGCCGCATTAAAAACAATATGACGGCTGCCAATAAAAACCTGTAAAACATAATTTCCACAGGCGAAAAATTATTTAACAGAATTTTTGTGGATATAAAAGTCGTACCCCATATGCAAACGGTAAATACCGCACAGCAATATGCATAAATATTTTTTGTCTTTATTTCCATTATAATAATTCTCCGAATGAGAAAAATTATATCATAAAACGTAATTTAAATCAAATATGCACGGTAATAATTTAACGCAGCATATAAATAATTTATTATTTGCGTTTGTTTATAAACAAGCAATGATATGACATTCATTAAATATTTGATTTGGCAATGTAGAATTATTTAACTGTATTTTAATATTCAATAAATCGAATAACTCAACAAATTTCATTATGTTAATTGAAAAAATTAAATAACAATAAAATTTAAAAGGAAAATAAAAATTATTATTTCTATTGCTTAATTTTTTCCTTTTAAAATTTAAATTTTGAATAATTAATAAATATTTATTTGAACAATTAAAATAATTTATAATTCAAATATTTTAATTTTATAAGTTATGCGCATTGTAAAAATATGTTTTTATTGCATTTTAAAAACATTAAATAAAAAATTATAAATATTATGAAATATAAATATTACGAAAAACATAAATATTAATTTACTTTTATAATTTTAGTGTATATAATATTAAAAGACGGAATCGGAATATGAAAAAAAATCGTAAAATAAATTCTTTTTATGAATATAAAAAAACCTTAAATCAAGTTGATCAAAAAAAGATTGACGATTTTTTTATTTGTCTAAAATCTAAAATAAAAACCGATAAATACAACAAAATAAAATTAATAAAAGATTTTCAGCAGATGTTTGTTTATTATTCCATAAACGGAAAAACATTACAAGAAATTTTAAATATATTAGACCTAAAAAATATAGCCGATTTCTATTCTGTAACCGACAATAGCGTATGGTTTCCTTTGGACAATGCGGCAAAAATATATCCTTTAATTATGAATTACGAATGGATGATGATTTTCAGAGTGTCCGTATATTTAAAAAAAGATATAGTTCCGTGCGTACTCCAAATGGCATTAAACCGTACAATTAAAAGATTTCCGTATTTTGCAACTACCGTAAAAAAAGGTTTTTTCTTTCATTATTTAGACGCATGTAATTCCCGTTACGAAGCAGAAGAAGAAAAAAGGCTGCCCTGTACGAGAATGAATACTTCAAAACAGAATGCCCGCTCTTTAAGGGTAATTTATTATAAAAACAGAATTTCTTGCGAATTTTTTCATCTTTTAACGGACGGCACCGGAGGAATATGTTTTTTAAAAACATTAACAGCGGAATATTTAAAATTATTAGGGGAAAATATTAAGGCGGAAAAAGATATTTTAGACATTAATTCTCCGCCAGAAGAAGCAGAAGAAGCCAACGATTTCCCCTTGGCAGACGTTGCCTTTAAAGATAAAAACGAAAAAAAAGCCTCCCCCAATGCCCTGCAGATAAACGGCAGAAGAACATTTATACGTCCGAGCAGAGTCCTTCATTTCGAAATGAACACCATGGATATAAAAAGATGGGCACAAGAAGAAAACGCAACCGTTACCGAACTTTTCGTAACGCTGTTGTTTTTCGCATCAAGACAGTCCATAAGAAAAAAAATCAATGTGGATTCGTCAATCAGAATTCAAGTACCGGTCAATATGAGAAAATTTTACAAAACCAAAACCATGCGGAATTTTTCAATGTTTGCAATTATTGATATTCCTTACCGCAATGTCATGGACTTTAAAACGGTTTTAACGGAAGTAAAAAAACAAATGAAAATTAAAACTTCAAAAACAGAACTCGACAAATCAATGACTTTTGCAAATAATTCCGTAAAAGGAAGCAGATATGTCCCTCTGTTTATAAAAAAATATTTGGTTCGCTGGGGCTATAATCTTATAGGAGAAAAAAATACTACCACCACTTTAAGTAACTTAGGCGTAGTAAATCTGCCCGAAACCATGAAAGATTCGGTGGAAAAATTCGATTTTGTTCTCGGAATACCTACGAGAAACAAATATAATTGTTCCCTTATTTCCTATGGGGAAAAAACCGTTCTGTCCTTAATAAAAACCGTTAAAAACGAAGACTTTGAGCTATATCTAAAGGATGAATTGGACAAAAACAATATAGGATTAAAAATATTCGGGAGTAAATAAATGGAAATAGATACCAGCTGTTATCCGGAATTTAACAAGAAGCACATGAGCTTCGCTCTGTTACGGAATCTTATCTTATTATTGCTCGGCATAGGCTTAATTGCCTGCGGAATAATAAACTTGTGTATAGGCGGCAAACCTTGGTTTTTCATTGTTTTGCTCTCTGAATTTTTATTTTGGCTTATATTCGAACAGGATACCGTAGATACCGGTTTTATTAATAAAATATTAATGGTAACAATTACCGTTTGCGGCCTTTTATGGTTAATAGACAGTATGTACGGCAATATAGGCTGGGCTAACAGAACGGCTAACCCTATTATAGCTTTTTCCTCGTTTATTCTTATAAGCATTTTATTTTTTTCTATGTATAAAAAGCAGAAACAATTTATATTTACCATTTATTCTATGGCAACGGTTTCAATGCTGTTACTGCTTTTCGGAATTGTCGGCACATATAAAATAACCTGGGGAATTATAGTTTTGGGAAGTTATGCTTTGGCTTTTTTAATTGTTTCCTCCGTTATTTATAGAAAATCCATAGGAACGGAATTAAAAAAATATTTTCATACTTAATAAATTTTTATCAATTTTTAAATAACCCGCAATTTACGGCGGGTTTTTATTTTTAATTCATCTAAACTTGCATTTTAAATTTTACGTTATTTAATAAAATCAAAGCCAAAACATATTTTATAATTATTTATATAATTTATAATTAATATGTACGGTAATATTATATTTTTTATAAAGAAATATAAATCGATTGAAATTGCTGACGATAAATACACGTCAAATATTTGTAACGTATTCTTTCAAAAAAGCATCCATCTCTTTTGCCAACCTCTCCGGCTCTTCGAAAAAGCTGCATCCGTGCCCGGCATTTTCAACGGTAATTAATTTTTTGGGACTTTTACAAGCATTGTAATTTTGCACACTCATTTCATATGGGACAAAATCGTCCTTTTTCCCGTGAATAAAAATAACGGGATATTTATTAACCTTTAAAGCTTCAATCGTAGAATATTCTTTAAAAGAATATTTAGCAAATATTTTAGAAAACATACTGGCAATATGCAGCAACGGAAAAGCAGGCACATTGTATTTCGATTTCATAAAAAACTTTAATACTTCCCATGGAGAAGTATAAGCACAGTCGGCTACAATGCCTTTTATTGTTTCGTTTTGTGTAATCCCCGAAGCCATTAGCACCGTGGACGCTCCCATTGAAATTCCCTGCAAAAGAACTGGCATATCTTTAAATCGTTGGTTCAAATAATCCACCCAGGAAATAACGTCGTATCTTTCCAATATGCCGAAACCTATGTATTTACCCTCGCTTTTAGCATGTGCCCTTTGGTCGACTAAAAGAATATTCCCTCTTTTGTCAATAAAATACTCCACAATTTTCGCAAAATTGCTCTCGGATAACGAGTGATATCCGTGAAACATAACGACATTGAAAAGCGGTTCTTTCGCTAAAAACAATTTCCCCGACAACAGCAGTCCGTCATGAGATTTTACGCTCACTTCTTCATATTCATATTTTTTTATTATTTCTTCGTTTTGTATAAGCATATCGTAATATTTTTCCCATTCCGTTCCCTTAATAAAATCAAAGTCGGTTAAATTCAGGGTTTTCCCCTTTTTGTTAACGGCAATATGAAAAATCACACCGCCTGCAACCAAGAACAATATTATAAAAAAAACTACAATCAAAACTATATACAAAATTACCATATATACCTCTACCAATCTTCTTTTTTATGTTCGCTCGGCATTTTTATATCGTCATAAAATTCTCTGTATTTTTCTTTAATTTTAGATGGAGTTTTTTCGTCGGAATAATTATAATCTTCTCTTTCTTCTCCGAAATTTTCGTATTTTTCAGCTTTTCTCATTTTTTCAAGACTGTTCATTTTCATACCAACCTTTACATACGTCTACATACCCTTCGGATTTTGACAATTCGTATAATTCGTCTATCGTTAATTCGATTGCCGAATTATCGCTTCCGCATGCGGGAAAAACACTGTCGAATCTTTTTAATGAATTATCCATATATTTTTTTATGTTTTTGGGATTGGCAAAAGGACAAACTCCGCCTATTTCATGCCCTGTATATAACAATACTTCATCGGCAGACAACATTTTCGGTTTAAATTTGAATTGATTTTTAAATTTGGCATTATCTATCTTTGCATCTCCCGCCGTAATTATCAATATGCATCCATCTCCCAATGGATTTTGAAAAGACATGGATTTCGCTATTCGGCTAGGTTCGACTCTCAAAGCTTTTGCTGCAAGTTCAACCGTTGCCGAAGAAACCGAAAATTCTTTTATATCTTTGTCCTTACCGTACTCTTTCAAATAATTTCTTACTTTATCTATAGCCAAAATTTACTCCTTTTCATTTGTATAATAATATAACATATTATTTTCGAATGAATAATTAATAATATTTTCATTTAATAAATATGCCAAATAAGAACGAATTGTGCTTCCCACCAAATAATATTGAGAAAAATCCGACTTTATCTCGAAAATTTGAAACAATTTACTTTCCAAAGTATAAATATCGCAAGGGCTTTTCAATATCTTTAAAATCGAATCGATAATTTGTTCCATTTTACTTTTGTTAATCGAAATAAGATTGTTCAAATTTTTTACCGGTTCGGCATGAGAAAAAATAAACAAACTGCCGTTAAGTTCTTTTAATTTATCAAAAAGCTGCAGTTGTGCTTTAATATCGTATAAATAGGTAATAGGATGTTTTTTTAAAACCTCTTCTCCTATTAATGCATCACCCAAAAACCATATATCATCGGCGGATTTAATTCCGGACATGGAAATAAAATGCCCCGGCAAAGATACCATATTGACTTTATCGGGCAATTTCATTTCGTTTAACGGATGAGATAGAGAGGGAGGAGCAACAAAAAATTTCGTTTTTAAAATATCGGGGGGAAAACCTCCGTAAAGCAATGCGGGTTCTAAATAAGTATTGTAAGTATATGGTGTTTCCGCATAGGGCAAATATGTTTTCACATTCAGTTTTTCTATTAAATAAGCATTGCCGCCTATATGGTCGGCATGCGAATGGGTGTTGAAAACACAGTCAATCTCCCACCCTTTTTCTTCTGCCGTTTTAATAATTTTTTTTGCCGAAAATTTATCGTTGCCGGAATCTACTACAATGACTTTTTTTACACCGTTATCTATAAATTCTATAAAACCTATTTTCGAGGGACAGTCCAAAAAATATGTACTGTGTCCCGCTTTTACCAATTCGTACAATTTTCACCTCATAAAATAGTCTGTATTTTATACAAACTGTCAACTTCGTAAGTAATATTCATGTCTTGCGGTTTAATTTGATGACTCGGGTTATACCACATTGTATCTATGGAAAAATTTATACCGCCTTTTATGTCGGACGACAGTGAATCGCCTATAATTAAACATTTATCCTTTGAAAAACCGTTAATATTTGAAACGGCGCTTTCAAAAAATTCTTTTTGAGGTTTAGGGCAACCTATAACCTCCGAAATAAATACGTCTTCGAAATAGCCCTCCAATTTAGAATCATGCAATCTCTTTATTTGATTAGATGCTGTTCCGTTTGTAACTATATACAGTTTGTATTTTCCCTTTAAATAATCTAAAAGATCCATTGCTCCTTTTTCTAAAATATGCTCTTTTGAAAGATTGTGCCTATATATTTCTTCCACCTTTAAAGGATCGTATCGTAAATTCATATTTTGAGAAAGTATTGAAAAACGTTTTTTCAATATTTCTGATTTTTCAATAATTTTTTTTTCGTACTGCCCCCATAAATCGGCGTTAATCTTATGGTATACAGCATATATTTCATCGTTAAAATTTAAATTTTCCGCAATAAAAGTTTTTTTCAATGCAAAATATTCGCATGCGTTAAAATCCATAAGCGTACCGTCAATATCAAGCATGATAAACTCGTATTTTTTCATTTTTTCTCCCGTACAAATATAATTTATTTATGCATACATCTGTTATTTACTTTTTCGATTTTTTATGTATTTAAAAAGATTTTTTAATATTTTGATTGTTATTATTTTGTTATTATTATGCAATTACTAATTAAATAACTATTTATTAAAAATATAAAATAATTAATATAAATATTTTATTGCATCGAATTAAAATTTAACAATAATCTTTATATGCAAACGCAGATAGATATTAAATAACTTTAAAATTTAAAATAAATAAACCAAAAACGCACCAAACACCGCAGGAATTAAATTAGCAGTATGAATTTGTTTAATATCCAAAATATTTATTCCCACACATGCCACCAAAGTACCGCCTATGCCGCTCAAAAGATTTAAAAATTCTTCGTTGACGACGGGAATCAACAAGTTCGAACACAAACATATAATTCCTTCGACAATTATAAGCGGAAAAGCGGAAAGTAAAACTCCCCAGCCGAAAGTGGCAGATAACATTAAAGAGATGACTGCATCAAGCAAAGATTTTATATATAACGTCTGATAATTTCCAACGCCCGCCTGCAAACTGCCGTAAACAGCCATTCCCCCTATACAAACTATCAAAGAGGCGGTTACAAAAGCTTTACCCACTTTGTCGTTTTCATCTCTTGATAATTTTTTCTCCAAAAAATCACCGAACTTGTTTACACCGTTTTCTATTTTTAATAATGCCCCTAAAAAGCCGCCTAAAACTAAACTAACCGCAAGTAGAAGTATATCTTCCGTTTTTACGGCATCAATAAGCCCAATAACTATAACGGAAATTCCAAGTCCCTGCATAACGGTCAGTCTTACGGAATCGTTAAGCAATTTTTTTATTATTAAACCTATTACGGAACCTGCTATTATAGCAAGTACGTTAATTACAACAGCAATCAAAAGCACTTCCCGAATAATTAAAAAATTAAAATACCGTATAATTATAACAAAACAGAAAACAAATGTCTATCGATAAAATATATAATAATTACAGAAAAAATTATAATGCCGCCGTTTCTTCCGTAATTCTATTTTCGGAAACTTTCATGGCATCCAACGTCATTTGCAGCAATTCATCTAATTCTATTTCAAGCAAATCTGCACCTTTTTCAATTATTTCTCTGCTGCAACCTGCGGCAAACTTTTTATCCTTATATTTTTTCTTTAAACTGGAAAGCTCCATATCGCTTACGCTTTTAGACGGTCTCATTCTGGCTGCCGCCCCTATAAGACCGGTGAGTTCATCAATGGCATAAAGCACTTTTTCCATTTGATGTTGAGGAGCAACGTCAACGGTTATGTTATAACCGTGGCAGACGACAGCGTGAACGAAATCTTCGCTTGCGTTAATCTCTTTTAAAAGTTCGGGTGCTTTTTGACAATGCAACTGCGGATATTGTTCGTAATCTATATCGTGCAATAGTCCAACAAGTCCCCAAAAAGAAACATCTTCTCCATAGCCTAAAACTTCAGCAAAATACTTCATAACTTCTTCTAAAGTTACGGCATGCAATAAATGAAATTTTTCTTTATTGTATTTTTTTAATAAGTCGATGGCTTGACTTCTGCTAAACCCCGTCTCCATATTTAAAACCTCTTTTTATTATTTATTTAACGCATAGCTGACTATAGTATCGAAATATTTTTTTGTTCCTTCTTCGCCTAAATCGCAATGATCTTTGTCTTTTACAACAAACAGTTCAGCGTCATACCCGTTATTCTGCAATTTATCCACAAAAACTTTACTATGAGAATTTATATTTACCAGCTTATCCGCACTGCAGTGGAAAATTCTATAAGGAATTTTTGGCAATTGCCCTATTAGATGTATAGGTGATGCAGTTTTTATCGCATCTTTTAAATCGCAATTATAATGCCCAAACGCAGAATATATTGTCCTTGGCAAATCGGGTCTTTCTGTATAATGAAACAATAAATCGCAAACGGGACAATTCGATACCACTGCCGAAGGAGTATGCTTTGCATAATTAGCATATACCAAAGAAGAGAGTCCCCCCATACTGCCGCCGGTTGAAATAACTTTTAACGAATTTTTTTGTCTATTTAATATGCAGTCCACCACTTCGTCGGTTAAATTAACGGCAACGTCGTTCATCCAACTCCAGGGATTATAATAAGGCACTGCAAAAATAATATTTCGTTTTGCATATTCTTTCGCCCATCCCCAATTATCGTCCAACATGGAATTTCCTCCAAGACCGAAAAATTCCAATACTATAGCCTCAGGCTCTCCGTTTAATAATTTTTCGTTGGAATATGCAAAAGACGAAAAATTTTTATCATT
>CASEPJ010000217.1 GCA_949289715.1 uncultured Clostridia bacterium | reverse complement strand
TTTTTATTTCTTTGCGCAGTGTTTGCCGTTTTATTCTCCGTTTTATCAATTTATATTAAAACGCTGCTTCCTTTTGTTATTTTAGGTTTTTTATTGACGGCTTTTATAATTTCCGTAATTTATTTAAAAGATAAGAGCGATTTTGCAAAACATATATTTAAAAATATGGTTTTGTTTTCTTTCGGAATTGTTGTTTTTTGTGTTGCAAGTCTTAATTCTTTGATTACGTTTAACTTAAAAAATGTTTCTAAAGTGGATTTCACAACTGAAATTTCTTATATTGAATGTACAGTTACCGATAAAATATATTACGGAAAGGACAGTGTAGAGTATAACGTAAGAGACATTAAAATAATTAACGACAACGGTGTTCATTATCTCAAAGGCAATGCGGTATTTTCAAGCAAAAAACATAAAAATTATCAATCCGGCGAAGTTTTAAAAATCGAAGGTGAAATATATCAATACCGTTTAATGGACGACAGCAGTATTTATTTTTACAATATTTTAAGAGAAGATCCCTACAAAATAAATTTAAACGAAGAAGAGAATATAACGGTAATCGGTTACAACGAAAAACTTTTTGAAAAAATGCGAACAAAAGTAAAAAGCGTTTTATACAATTCAATGAGTGAAAACACCGCCGCCTTATCATATGCTTTAATAACGGGCGATAAACTCAATTTAAGTTATGATATTTCAAATAATTTCAGATATGCCGGATTAAGCCATATTTTGGCAATATCGGGATTGCATATAAATTTTCTTACCGTTCTAATTGTTAAAATATTATCATTGTTGAAGGCGGGCAATAAAACCAAATTTTTTGTTACTGTTGCAATTCTTACCCTGTTTACCGCCTTTTGCGGATTTCCGTCTTCTTGCGTCAGGGCGGTGATTATGGCAGCGGTGTATTTGGGCGCAAAATTGACAAACAGAGAATATGATTTGGCAAGCTCTATATCTTTTTCCGCTTTAATAATACTTTTAATTTCGCCTTTTATGCTTTTTGATATAGGATTTATTCTTTCTTTTACGGCGGTAGGAGGAATTTGTATATTATATCCTTCTTTAAAAAATTTGTTCAAAAAGAAGAACTTTTTGATAAATAATTTGAATATGTCTCTTTCGGCACAGGCTTTTTCTACTCCTTTTGTAATTGCGACTTTCAATGAATTTTCCGTTATTGGAATAATATGCAATTTAATTGCCATTCCTGTTATATCGGTGCTGTATCCCGTTTTGCTCGTGTTTGTTTTATTAGCCTGCTTGGTACCGTTTTTATCTGCGATTCCCGCATTTTTGGAACTGCCAATGCGTTTGTTTATGGATATTTCGGAAATTTCATCTAAAATTCCTTACGGTTCCATTAATTTTTCAATGAGTTATTTGCAAGCTGTCTTAATTTTGGTTTGGGGAATAGGAATTTCAAGATTTACCTTTTTTAAACCTATCGTTAAAATAATATTTTTCTGCATTGGCGTTACTGCTTTTTGTTGCTTTGTTTTTTATTTAATTGAATTTTTTTGATATTAAATTTATTTTTGATGTTTTAATATTTATCGCACTTATCTAAAGGCAGGTCATTTGTTTTTGCTAATAAGTATTTCTGTTGCATAAAGTATTTAAAAAGGCACATAACTTTTATGTTATATGCCTTTTTGTTTTTATTTTAAATTCAGTTATACTTATCGTTTTCGTTTCTGTTTCTGTATGCGACAATTTGTGGAATTCGTTTTAAAATGTCGACCACTATAAGCGCTACAACGGTGCAAACGGCAGGTTGTATTGCAGAGAGCGGAATATTCCCTATGGCAGCGGGCCAGCCGTAATAAAAACCTTCGAAAACAAAATATCCCGCAAGCATTATTATTCCGGATGTTATAAAAGCTAATAAATTGAATTGTATTTTAGGCCTTTTATACATAATCAATCCGCACACGAAAGCCATAAGACCTTTTACTATAAAAGTTACGGGCGCATAAAGAGGAAAAGCTACCAAATCCGCTATAGAGCTTCCTATGGCGGCAGCCGTTGCGGAATATCGAGGTTTTAAAATAAAACAAGTACAAAATATAAATAGATCGCCGCAATTTAAATAGCCGTAAGC
>CASEPJ010000216.1 GCA_949289715.1 uncultured Clostridia bacterium | reverse complement strand
TGATTTTATAAATGATATAATGTATAAAAAAATTATATGAAAGGGTTATTATGAAAAATATTTTAATTTATAACGAATATATATCCGAAAAAAATAATCCTGAGGCAAAATCGGTTTATCCTAACGGGATTCATATTGCATTGAAAAATATTTTTTCGGATGAAGATTATAATGTGAATTGCATAACATTGGAAAATTATGCCGAGTTTTTAACCGAGGATTATTTAAAAACAATCGATTGTTTGATATGGTGGGGGCATTTGGCTCATGAAAAAATTTCCGACGATATTGCAATTTTAATTAAAAATTGTGTTTTGAAAGGAATGGGGTTGATTGTGCTGCATTCAGGGCACATGGCTAAACCTTTTGTTTCGCTTATGGGAACTTCTTGCACTTTAAAATGGAGAGAAGGCGATAAAGAAATTTTATGGAACGTTAATCCGTCTCATCCTATAGCAAAGGATATTTCGGAATATTTGATTTTGAACGGCGAAGAGATGTACGGCGAATATTTTGATATTCCCAAGCCGGACGATGTAGTATTTGCAGGCTGGTTTTCGGGAGGAGAAGTTTTTCGTTCGGGTGTAACGTTTTCGAGAGGCAGGGGTAGAATTTTTTATTTTCAGCCCGGGCATGAAACCGTTCCCACATACTACAATAACGATATAAAAAAAATTATACAAAACGCCGTAAATTGGGTTACCGATGTTAAGAAAAATGATGTGATTGATTGTCCGAATACTAAACCTGTTTTTAATAATCGATAAAATAAGTTCGATATTTATATGAATTTAGAATAAAAAAGGGTGAATATTTTATTTTGCATATATCGTTTTAATATAAAAAGTTATAAAAAATTTTTAAAATTATCGATAAAATATTTATAACTTTTAATAATTTTTAAAAAATTCAAATATTTATATTGACGAAAATGTTATATAAATAAAAGAATTCGAATAATCGGATAAAAATTAAAGTGTTTTAGGGTTTATTTAACTGATTATTTACTTTTTGATAATTCAATTTAAAATAAGGAAGCTAATGATATGGAAATTGAGAACAAAATCGCTAACGGAATGTTTTTTAATCTTTCGGAAGGAATATTAGAAAATCAAAACCAGAAAACAGTTGATCTTAAACGCCAGAAAAAAGAACTGGAGTGGCATTTTGTTGCTCTCAAAAACGGTAATACGGCTTCTTTGGAATTTATTTATTTGAATACAAAAAATGCCGTTTTTTCGGTTATATATGCAATTTTAAAAGATTATCAGTTGTCTGAAGACGTTATGCACGATACATATATCAAGATGAGTAAAAACATAATGTACTATAAACCCAACACCAATCCGAAAGCGTGGATAGTTACAATAGCGAAAAATCTTGCCATTAATGTTTATAACAGACGTAAAAGAGAAACATCGATTGATATCGATTCTTCTGTTTACGGAGAATACAAAATAGATGAAAACGGCAACGGAATGGAACTTAAAAAGGCTCTTTCTCAGTTAAACGAAACGGAAAGGCAAATAGTTCTTTTGCATTGTTTGGGTGGATTCAAACACAGAGAAATTGCCAAAATTTTGGATAAACCTATTGGTACGGTTATGTGGACATATAATAATTCTCTATCTAAGTTGAAAAGGATTATGGGAATAAATGAATAATAAGGATTTTGAAAGGAATCTTCAGGAAGATTTAGAAAAATTAACCGATAAAGATTTAACTTTTAATGAAAAACTTAATATTAAAGACGATATATCTTTTTATAAAAGAGATTTTTTGAAAATAATCAACAAGCAATTAGCCATATTATTGAGCTTTTTTGTATTATCTTTGTTTTGTGTAGTAGGATATAGATATGAAAAAATTGCCGAAGCGGAAGTTGCTGCTGTTCAGATAGATAAAGAATCATCTTTTATTATTTCGCTTAATTTGTATTCGGAAACTATAAAGGTAGATGCGATTAACGATGCAGCAAAAGAAACGATAAAAAATATTTCTTTTGAAAATATGGAAACAAAGGATGTCATAATTACAATTGTAAAACTGGTAAACAGCAGGGAAGGACGAATGATAGATCCTATGTTTATGTCTGTAATATGTGATAACAATAAAATAAAACAACAGTTTGAATTATTGATTTTCGACGCATTGGAAGATTATTTTGCCACACAGAAATATCCTCCTGAAATTGTATCTTATTATAACTCTTCTATGGCAGATTTAAATATTGCAAGAGAATTAGGAATGTCTCCTCAGAGAATGAAAATAGCAAAAGAATATATAAGGCATAATCCTGAACTTTCTTTCGAAGATATCAGTAATGAAAATTTGGAATATTTAATTTTGGATAAACCGTTAAAATGCTAATAAAAAAAGACAAGTTTGTTCTTGTCTTTTTTGTTTATTTATTT
>CASEPJ010000215.1 GCA_949289715.1 uncultured Clostridia bacterium | reverse complement strand
GGTGCCGAAGGTGGGACTCGAACCCACACGATGTCGCCATCACTGGATTTTGAGTCCAGCGCGTCTGCCAGTTTCACCACTTCGGCTTGATAAAAGCAGTAATATAATAACATAATTTTATATATAATGCAAATATTTTTAAGCGATTTATTTGCATTTTTTTATTAATTGAATTTTTTTATAAAATATATATTTTAATTGATTTACGGTTTATTATAAATTGCTAATATTCTCTTATAAATTCTATTAGTGATTATTTGTTTAATTTAAACTTTCAAATATTATTTTCAACTTTACGAAATTATTACTTTTCTTTATATAAAAAATTACTTAAAAAGATAAAAAAATTTAGCTTTTACGAATATTTTATGTTATACTTAATTATAAGAATAAAAAAGGAGACTGCAATGGAGTTAAAATTAAATTATAAAAGAACTTTTTTTATCGGGTTTGCTTTTTTTGCAATTCTGATGCTTTGGCAGGTTTACAATTACTATATTCCTTTAATATTGGAAAATCTACTCACCTCCACTTACGGAGAGGGAAATTATAAATATCTGATAGGAATTATTATGGCTGCGGACAATTTTCTTGCCCTTTTTATGTTGCCGATTTTCGGAAATTTATCCGACAAAACACATACAAAATTCGGTAAACGTATGCCTTATATCTTTATCGGCACAATATTAGCCGCAATACTCTTCCCTTTAATACCTATTTTTTTCCTGAAAGAAAGTTTATGGGGAGTTATTGCAGTAATAGCGCTTGTGCTAATAGTTATGAACATATACAGAAATCCGGCAGTATCTCTAATGCCCGACATAACGCCCAAACCGCTTAGAAGCAGAGCAAACGGAATTATAAATTTAGTAGGATACATCGGTGCAATATTTGCAGGTGCGTTAAGCATGATATGGACATACTCGCCCGAAAAAACGCCCACAACGTCCATTATTTATCCGTTTATACTTACAAGTATTTTAATGATTATATCTTTAATTTTGCTTTTGATAAAAATCAAAGAAAATAAATTGCTAGAAGAAACAAAACCGGAAATGGAAGAAGGCGAAAAATTTTGCGACACCGCCGAAGAAATAACTTCCGACAGACCGCTCTCTCGTGTCGATAAAAAAAATTTAATACTTTTAATAATTTCGGTATTTTTATGGTTTTTTGCCTTTAATGCGATTGAAACTTTCGGCAGTACATACGGCACGGAATATCTAAAAACTTCCTCATGGGGAACTGTAGTAATTGTGCTTACCATATCTTCTTTGATAACTTTCGTCCCCGCTGGAATGTTGGCCGATAAAATAGGCAGAAAAAGAGTCGTTCAATTGGGTTTATTATTAATAATCATTCCGTGCATCATAGCAAGTTTTATTAAAGTTTTTAATTTTTGGCTTATAATACTAATAGTTTTTGCAGGAGTCGGCTGGGCAATGATTAACTGCAATTCCTATCCGATGGTCGTTGAAAACGCAAATAAAGAAAATATTGGAAAATATACCGGATTTTATTACACTTCTTCCATGATTGCTCAAACAATAACTCCCGTAACGCTGGGATTTATCTTAGATTTTATAGGACATAATATGATGTTTCCCTATACGTCATTTTTTATGATTGCCGCCTTTATAGTTTTTAGTTTCATAAAAATAAAAAAACATAGCAAATAAAAATGAAAAAAATTTATTTGGAAATAAATTATCTATTATGAATTGATAAACAAAATTGAACTAAATTTCTATAAAAAAATTACACTTTTAAATTGATTTTTTATTTTAAATATTGTAAATCTTTTAAAAAATTTAAAATAATTTATTTGTTTTTAAATATTGAAAACAAAAAATTCGAAAAAAGAAAATCCCAACGGTTTTCTTTTTTTATTTATAAAAAAATATAAAATTTATAAAACAAAAAGGGATTTTCTGTTTTATAATTTGATTGACAAATCCGATTAAGGGTCGTATAATTGTTGCTGAATTATTAAGTATAAAGGAATAAATATGCATTTTAAACAGGGCGTAAAGGACGGTTTTCCCATATTTTTAGGTTATCTTTCGGTATCTTTCGCATTCGGAGTGTTAAGTATCGAAAAAGGTTTTCCCGTGTGGTTTCCCATCCTTACTTCTATAGTGAACTTTACAGGAACGGGGCAATTCGTCGGCGTGGATTTAATTGCGGCAGGAGCATCTTTAGCCGAATTGGCTTTGACAATGCTAATAGTAAATATTCGATATGCGTTGATGTCGGTTTCGTTAACTCAAAAACTATCGCCTGAAATAGGCATTTTAGGAAGAATGTGGGTAGCGTTCGGTAATACCGATGAAATTTTTGCGGTTACGGTTAGAAAGCATAAATCATTGCCTTTGTCCTATATGACGGGCATTATCCTCTGCTCTTATACCGGCTGGGTAGGCGGAACCGCAATCGGCGCTTTAGCGGGCAACCTCTTTCCCGCATCACTGCTTTCTGCATTCGGCATCAGTTTGCACGCAATGTTTATTGCAATAATTGTTCCGCCCGCAAAAGACGACAAAAGAATGCTTCTTGCGGTTGTTATTTCAATAATCTTAAGTTGTTTATTTTATTTTATTCCTTTATTAAGCAGTCTTGGAACAGGCTGGTCCGTAATCATATGTTCAGTATTGGCTGCATTAATAGTATCTCTCTTTTTCCCTTTGAAATTACCTAAGGAGGAAGAAGATAATGTATGAACTTAAGGATTTGTTGATATCACTTGCAATAATGTGCGTTATAACGTATTTATGCCGTGTACTGACGATGATACTATTTAGGAAAAAAATCACCAATACGTTTGTTTATTCGTTTTTGCAGTATATTCCTCTTACCGTTTTGGCAGCAATGACTTTTCCCGCAGTATTTTTTTCTACCGCCGCATTACTTTCCGCAATATTGGGAACAATAGTTGCGTTTGTGCTGGCTTTTTTTAAAAGAGGTTTGCTTACCGTTGCTCTTTGTGCGACTTTTACGGTGTTTATAAGCGAATATATTATGTCTCTATTAAATCTGTAAAATTTTATTCCGCTTTTTAGACAAACTTAAAACTTCATATGAGCATATATTCATTTATATTATATTCAACATACATATCCTTTATTTTAAGTAAATTTAGTTGAATAATTTTTAAATTAACCATGCTGTAATTATTTATTAACCTTCAAATCGACTTTAATTTAAATTGAATTAACTAAAAACATATTAAATTATAATAAAAACACCCTTTGTCATTTAAAAACAAACGAGGGTGTATTTTTTGTTTTTAATCTGTTAGATTTTTGTTTTGTATTTTGTATTATTTTATTAATATGTTAAGTTTAGTTTAATTAAATATAAATTAATTTAAAAATTAACTTTATTTAGTTTAAGCTGTTTTTATTTCGGGTTAATAGATGATTTACGAATTAATTCTCACTCATTATCATATCCAAATAATCGTCGTAAGACATTTCTTTATCGAATATGTTATTTTCAGATATTACGAGTATTCTGTTTGCCACGGTGGACATAATTTCATGGTCGTGTGTCGAAAACAGCATATTTCCTTTAAAATTTATCATCCCCTTATTCAGTGCCGTTATGGACTCCAAATCCAAATGGTTGGTAGGCTCGTCCATAATGAGAAAATTTCCGCCGGTTAACATCATTTTTGCAAGCATACACCTCACCTTTTCTCCTCCCGACAAAACGTCGGCTTTTTTTAAAGCTTCCTGCCCCGAAAACAACATTCTTCCTAACCAGCCTCTTAAAAAAACTTCGGTATGATCGTAAGAAAATCTGTCAAGCCATTCAATCAAATTCAAATCGCAGTCATCGAAAAATTCGTTATTATTTTGCGGCAAATAAGAATATTTTATGGTTTTTCCGAATTTAAAAGTGCCGTAATCGGCTTCCTTTACCCCCGCTAAAATATCAAATAACATAGTAACGGTAGTGCTTTTATCGCTTAATACTGCTATCTTGTCGTTTTTGCGCATAATAAAAGACAAATTTTCGAAATATCCTTTTTTGGTTAAATTTTCCACCAATAAAATATCGTTTCCTATCTCTTTTTCGAATTTAAAATCTATATATGGATATCTTCTTGACGATGTGCCTTCGAAATCGTTTAGAGTGAGTTTTTCCAATTCTTTTTTTCTTGATGTGGCCTGCCTGGATTTAGAAGCGTTTGCGGAAAATTTGGCGATAAACTCCTGCAATTCTTTTGCACGCTGTTCAATTTTTTTATTTTGTTCCTTCGCCTGTTTTGCCATTAACTGACTTGTTTCATACCAAAAATCGTAATTACCTACATAAATTTTAATTTTACCGAAATCCACATCGCATATATGTGTGCAAACTTTATTTAAAAAATGCCTGTTATGCGAAACTATTATAATCGTATTTTCGAAATCTATCAGATAATTTTCCAGCCATCTTATTGTTTTCACATCGAGATTGTTTGTTGGCTCGTCCAAAATCAAAATATCGGGATTTTTGAAAAGCGCTTGAGCCAAAAGAACTTTGACTTTTAATTTTGCATCCAATTCACCCATGAAAGAATAATGAATCTCCTCCGGAATATCCATTGCGTTAAGTAAAGTCGCCGCATCGCTTTCCGCTTCCCAGCCGTGTAATTCTACAAATTCGTTTTCCAGTTCTGCAGCTAACATTCCGTCCTCTTCGGTAAATTCGGGTTTGCTGTAAAGTTCTTCCTTTTTTTCCATTATTTCAACAAGTCTTTTATGCCCGAGCATTACCGTATATATTAATGTACGGTCGTCAAAAGCGTTTTGATTTTGAGTCAAAACGGAAATTCTTTCATTTTTATCTGTAATAATTTCACCGCTGGTAGGCTCCATTTCTTTTGAAAGGAGCTTTAAAAAAGTGGACTTTCCCGCCCCATTAGCGCCTATAATGCCGTAACAATTGCCTTTTGTAAATTTTAAATTAACGTCTTCAAATAATTTTCTGCCGCCGAATTGCAGACCCAAATTAACTGTTTGTATCATTTTTACCTCAAAAAATAAATATCGACGGTTTCAATAAATCGATATTTTTATTTATTATATAATTTAGCAATGGAAAATATTATAGCATATAAATTTTTATAAAACAAGAAAATAAATCGATAATAATAAATTATTATATTTCAATAATTTGTTTAATAAAATTTATTTTTTAATCCCTTTCAACGGTTAAAAATTATAAAAATTATAAAATAATAAAAGTTTAACTAATAAAATACTTTTTTTCAGTTGATAAAATTTTAAATTTTTCGATTGATTTTAAAAAAACTGTATCATCGGTATGAAAAAATCTTTTTAAATAATAATATGGCAAATTATATGGACGATAGAGGCAAAACAATAAATTAATAAAACAATTTTTTATAATTAATCGCCAAAATTAAAGCCAATCAAATATATTTTAAAAATTAAAATTGAAAATAATAAATTTTTAAAAAGTTTTTTTAATACACATTTAAAAACCGCCTAAAAATAGGCGGAAAAAAATTCAAATTTCATTCCGTTTTAAATTTATATAAGGTATTGCTTAAAAACGTCTGCCCGCCTTTTAATATAACGGACGGAAAATGTTTGTTATTAGGTGAATCGGGGAAATGCTGCGTTTCAAAACAGAAACCGTATTTATATCCCGTATAAAACTGCATACCCGGTTGATCGGTATAACATTCCATAGTAATGCCGCTTTTTGGTGAATAAGCTCTTGCAGCAAAGCCAAAATTTTCTTTGTTTAAGACATAATTTACGTCAAAAAAATTATCATTCAAAATTTTAGGTTTAGTAAAATCGAATTCGCTTCCGACTATGCAAAGCAGATTTCCGGTAGGAATTAAATTTTCGTCGCTCTCTGTAATATATAAAGAATTTATTTCTATTTCGGTTTCGGCAACAATGCCTTCGCCATGTAAATTGAAATAAGAATGGTTGGTCAAATTAATTACCGTATCTCGATCGGATTTAGCAAAATATTCAATACTTAACCCGTTATCTTTTAAAATAAAACATACCTGCACGTTTAAATTACCAGGGAATCCCTCCTCCTTGTCTAAAGAAAAATAGGTCATCTTTATTCCGTTTTCAATAAATTCGCCTTTCCATATTTTTTTATCAAAACCGTTTCCTCCGTGTAATTGATTTTCCCCTTCGTTCTTCGTAAGGAAATATTTTTGATTATTAAGCTCAAAAGCTGCATTGCTTATTCTGTTTGCATATCTGCCTATGGTAGCGCCCAAAAAACGAGTATCTTTCTCATATTCGTTAAAATTTTTCAAAGAAACGACTACGTCAATAAGTTTTCCGTTTTTATCTATAGTTTTAAGCAATTTTATTCTGGCGCCGTATTCTATAACTTCCAAAATCAAATTGCCGCTTTTTATCGTAAAACTGTAAATTTCTTTTCCGTTTTCGAGTTTATAAAATAATTCTTTTTTATTCATCTTTTTTTCCCTGTTATTTTTTTATCAGTCTGTTTTGTTAATTAAGTTAAATTTTTTGCGCATTTAGCTAAATAATTAATATTTTTTAACTTTCAAATTTGTTTTTTAATTAAATATTGTTTTTTTGCTCATGTTCTAACATTACTTTACTATTTAAATTTAAAAAAATTTCAGTTCACTTTTGCTATAAAATAAATTCTTAAAAATAAGATTAAATTTATTTAAATATTATTTAATTGTTATAGTTTTATTTTATTTTATTGATTAATTTTTTATAGTTTTACAAAACTTACAAATTATTAGAAATTTTAACTTTGTAAAAATAAAAAAACAGTGCCGCATTTATATACGGCACATACATTTTTACATCATTATTTTTAAATTTTTCAATAATTTTAAAATAATCGAAACAATAAAATATGACGTTAAAATTATTGTTGTCATAAACAGGAAATTAATAAGATTTTGCGTTATGCTTAAATTCATTAATCCCGTTGTAATACCAAAAAACGATGGTAAAGCTATAAATGCCACCATAATAACTATTAACGAGCCAACGCATAGCAATCCTCTGTATAAATTTATAGGTTCGCATATTTTTACTAAAACTATCCAACCTGTAAGCGTTAAGGTAATTACCATCATACTTGTCAAAACATCGTTTGAGACGACTGCAGAAAACCATACGTTTCTGTATATATACAGCATCATTACGTTAGTAACCAATGCCACAGCACCAGGCAGCGATCGGCTTAAAACGTTCGAAAAGAAAGTTCCTTTAATTATGCTTGTATTGCTTTGCATTGCAAGGAAGAAAGAAGGAATACCTATAACAAAAAGTTCCAACAGCAATAAATTGTCGGTTCTTAACGGATAGCTTTTTCTAAGCAACAAGAAAATAATGGTCAAAATTATTGACATCGCTGTTTTCATTAAGAATAAAGAGGAAGAATTTTGTATGTTATTAACCACCCGTCTACCCTCTTTTACTACATCCGGCAACGAAGTGAAGTTTGAATTTAACAATACCAAGTGGCTTACGTTCCTTGCAGCTTCCGCTCCGGACGCAATAGATATGGCACAGTCTGCCTCCCTCATTGCAAGAATATCGTTAACCCCGTCGCCCGTCATTGCAACGGTATGTCCCTTTGCTTTCAAAGCTTTTACCAAAAGCATTTTCTGCTCGGGCGTTACTCTGCCGAATACCGTATATTTATGTGCGGCTTCTATAACTTCCTGGTTGGATAACCCGTCCAAAGATATATAAAGTTCCGCTTTTTCCACTCCCACTCTTTTTGCGACTTCAGAAACGGTTATGGGATTATCACCGCTTATTACTTTTACGCTTACGTTATTTTCTTTAAACCATTTAATTGTTTCTATGGCGTCGTCCCTTATATGGTCCTCTATTGAAATCATGCAAACGGCACGCCTGTTGGAGGGAATTTTATCCTTAGTAATGGGATTAGGAGAATGCGCCAATACGAGCATTCTCAATCCGTTAGACTGGCTTTGAGTTATATATTTCTCCATTTTAATGCCCATTTCTTTCAAGACAAATTCCGGAGCGCCTAAAATATATGTGCCCTCTTCTTCGAAAGTTACCGCCGAAAGTTTCCTTTGAGAAGAAAAAGGAATGACTGTTTCCGGTTTTAATTTTGTGGAATACCCGAATTCACCTGCAAGAGCAAGAGCCGTCTGATTATTATCTTCCGTTGCTGTCAATATAGAGCCTATTATGTCGTTTAGGGAATGTTCCAACTGCACGTTTTTAAGCAACACGACGTTTTTTACTTCCATTGAACCGTCGGTTATGGTGCCTGTTTTATCCAAACACAAAACATCGACTCTCGCAAGCATTTCTATACAATATAAATCTTTTACGGAAGTTTTTCTTTTTGCCAACCTAATTGCCGAAACACCTAAAGCCGAGCTTACCAATAAAAACATACCCGCAGGAATCATACCTATAACGGAGCCTGCGGAAGTGGAAACCACCTGATTCCACACGGTAATCATGGAAAGTTCGGGATGCAGCGTAGTAATTTCGTTATATGAAGTCAAAACCAAAATTGCCGCAAGAGGAACTATAAAAATAGATATAATCTGCACAAGACGCTGAATGGATTTATAGAGTTCGCTATTAGGTTTCTTATATTTTTTAACGTGAGACGAAAGTGTTTCCACATAATTGTTTGCCCCCACTTTTTCAGCTCTTGCATAACACGCTCCGCTTGAAACAAAAGAACCGGAATAAAGCATATCGCCTACGTTCTTTTTTACCGCATGGCTTTCGCCCGTAAGCATAGACTCATTGACTTCGCATTCTCCTTTTACCACAATACTGTCCGTACAAATTTGTTTCCCCGTTTCCACATATAAAATATCGTCTAAAACTACTTCGTTTATGGGAATGGTAATTTTTTCCCCGTCCCTTACTACTGCTGCAGAAGGTGCGGTTATAAGATTAAGTCTTTCAACGGTAATTTTGGATTTGATTTCCAAAACAATACCTATGGTAATATTCAAAATGATAATAATTAGAAAGAACAACTGAGTAATATCCGCTCCCACGACTATCAAAGCCGCCGCCACTATAAAAATCAAAAGATTGAAAAATGTACATATGTTGGAAAAAAATATACTTCCATAAGTTTTT
>CASEPJ010000214.1 GCA_949289715.1 uncultured Clostridia bacterium | reverse complement strand
ACATCGAAAATTATTTTGGGATTAACTTTGGTAACCTCTCCCACATAACCAAGCTGAGCATTTAAAGGTTTTGCTTCTATTAAATGCCCATCTATTCCGCAAAGTCCTACCGCTTTACCGTTTGAATTTTCAATTAAATTCACAAGGTCTTTATTTACTTTACCGGCCAATACCATTTGAACGACGTTAACGGTTTCTTTATCGGTTTTTCTTAGTCCGTTAATAAATTCCGACTTAACATTCATTTTGTTTAAAGTTTCGTTAATTTCCGGACCGCCGCCGTGAACGAGAACGACTTTAACACCGATTTGACTTAAAAGAACGATATCTCCCATTACGGCTTTTTTTAATTCATCGTTGAGCATGGCGTTTCCGCCGTATTTAACTACTATGATTTTATTATTGTATTTTTGTATATAGGGCAAAGCCTGAACTAATATTTCCGCTTTTTTTGCATTACTTATTTCCATTTTTTTACCTCTGAATTTCTTAAAATCTTTTTCAAGCTTATTAATTTAAACTCTTTTTCAAGCTTATAAAAAGATATTTTACTTAATAAAAGCTATTGTTATTTATAGACTTTCGATTAAGTTCTGTAATCTCCGTTAATTTTGACATAATCGTAAGTCAAATCGCAGCCCCATGCTGTAGCAGAGGCATTTCCGTCCTCGCAGGTAATATTGACGGTAATTTCGTCCTTTAGCAATATTTCTTTTGCTTTTTCTTCTGAAAAATCCAATCCTGCTCCCTTCTTGCAAACTTTAATGCTTCCCGCAGAAGATGAAAATTCAACGGAAATTTTATTAATATCCGTTTTAGCGCCGCTATAACCTATTGCACAAAGAACACGTCCCCAATTAGCGTCAGCCCCAAACATGGCCGCCTTAAATAAAGAACTTGTAACAACGCTTTTTGCTATTAATTTTGCATTGTATTCGTCTGCAGCGTTTTTTACATTAATTTCTAAAAGTTTGGTTGCTCCTTCGCCGTCTTTAGCGATAAGTTTACAAACATATGTGGTAACTTTATTTAATGCTTCAGCAAAGGTATGATAATCGGAATTTTTTTCCTCTATTTTCACATTCCCTGCCATTCCGTTTGCAAGGCATGCCATCATATCATTTGTGGAGGTATCTCCGTCCACACTGACCATATTAAACGAGGATTTTACATCGTTTTTTAATATATCTTTAAGCATTGAGGAAGATATGGATACGTCGGTAGTTAAAAATACCAACAGTGTTGCCATATTGGGGTGAATCATGCCGGAACCTTTTGCAATGCAACCTATTGTACATTCCTTTCCGCTCAAATTAAATTTTACGGCAATTTCTTTCTTTAAGGTATCGGTTGTCATTATTGCTTCATTGGCATCCGAACTGTTTTTACCTAGAGAAGCTATTAAATCTTTCATTCCGCTTTGAATGGGCGCTATATTTAAAGGTTGCCCTATAACACCCGTCGATGCCACAATAACGTCTTTAGCGCTTATACCCGTATATTTTTCAACAAGCTTGCACATATCTTCGGCTATTTGAATACCGTTTGCGTTGCAGGTATTTGCGTTGCCGCTATTGCAAATTATAGCTTGCGCCTTGCCGTCTTCGATATTAGAAGCCGTAACTTTTAAGGGAGCCCCTTTAACTAAATTTGTTGTATATACGCACGCAGCATTTGCTTTTACATCGCTTACTATCAATGCCAAATCTTTTTTTTCTTTATTTTTTCGTATTCCGCAATGAATACCGCCGCATTTAAAACCCTTCGGCGCAGCAACGCCGCCTTCAATAAATTCCATATGTATCACCTCAAAATCTATTCATTCAAAAATTAATATAATACTTTTACTTTAATCCCGTTGTTTCGGGTAAATCAAACGCAATATTCATACACTGCACGGCAGCTCCCGATGCACCTTTACCTAAATTATCGAAAAGCGCAACAGCCGTCATTCTTTCGTCGTTGCCTGATATTAAAATTTTCATATCGTTTCTGCCGCTCATATAATTAGCCGGTATGAATCCGTCGGAAAATTCTTCGATACCGCAAAACGAAGCAACATTAATCATTTCAGAGGATGAATAATACTCTTTAAAAAATTCATGTAATTGCTTTGCGGACATATTTACATCTTCTTTAAATAACGGTACCGTAACTTCCATTCCCCTGTAAAAATCCGCAACTACGGGAGAAAAAACAGGTTCTGCATTTAAGCCGGTTACGAATTTCATTTCTTTTAAATGTTTGTGCATTTGAGTTATTCCGTACTGGCGAGGGGAAGATAAATCTATGTTTCTATTATCGTTTTCATATTGCGCTATCATTTTTTTGCCGCCACCGCTATAACCGGTTAGAGAAAAACAACTTAGTTTTTTATCTTTTGACAAAATTCCGCTTTTTACCAAAGGATAAATTAAAGCAATAAATCCGCTTGCATGACACCCCGGAACTGCAATCCTTTTTGAATTTTTAATTGCATTTCTATGCTCGGTCGACAATTCCGGAAAACCATAGCACCAATCGGGTGATATTCTGTGCACCGTGGAGGCATCAATTAATTTAGTTTTTGCATTATTTACTAAACCCACAGCTTCTATCGCAGCACTGTCCGGCAGGCACAAAAACGTAACGTCGCTTTTATTTATATATTCCTTTCTATATTCAATATCTTTCCTTTTTTCTTCCGGCAAGAGTAAAACATCGACGTCTTTCCTCTCTAAAAAACGTTCGTAAATTTTTAGACCTGTCGTTCCTTCTTTTCCGTCGATAAAAACTTTAATCATATTTATACACCGTATATTTATTATTTATAATATACTACAACTTTATGGATAAAAAGTAAAGCAAATTAATGCACTTTATACAAAATTTATGAATAATTATTTATAAATTTTGTATTTTTATGCATATATTGAATTTTTATACAATATTTTATACATTTTTAAATTTAATACCCACACCTACACCTGAATTTTTTAAAAAAAGAGAAAAAAATTAAAGCTATACAAAAATTTTTAAGGCAATTTAACGGTATTTTTAAATAATATATAATAGGATTTAATTCAAAAACTTCTAATGCAAAAGGCTGTAATTGACAATTTTTAAATTTTATATTATAATATTATAGTAGAATTTCGGATGAGGTTACATAATGAACGCATTTACAAACAGAATCCAAAAAAGTACTTTTTGGTTTTTTATAATGGCTTTTATAGGAATATTGATTTACTTCGTTTTTGACCCTTTGTATAGCGTTACTTATGAAAACGAAGTCAAATTCTTTTTGAGTGTTTCACTCTTTTTCGATAAAATTATAAGTATTTTGGGGTTAGTATTAATCTTCTCTTTATTTTTTGCAATAAGTGTATTTATAAAAAAATCCAATACTGTAATTGAAACCGTTTATTTTATATCCGCTTTATATATTGCCATAGCGTTGATTTCCGAAGGAGGCTCAAAACTTTTCTTTTTTTTCGAATATATAAAAGAGGGAAAAATCACTGGCCTTTCTTATTATTTGCTCTTTACCGCTATTTTTCAACTTATCGCAGCATTATTGTATTTAATAAAAGGTCAATCGTTCAAAATAATGTTTGAGTATTTAAAAATCATTCCCCTTAAAGAGGATAAATATTTTTATACAACTAATTCAAAAATTAAAAAAGATTATGAAAAAAAAGACAATGCCGAAAATGAAAACATAAAAAGCGAAAACGTTTTAGCGGACGATGATTTCGACGACGAATTTGAAATATTAAAATAAATATAATTTAAAATGCACTAAAATTTTTAAAGGTGCATTTTTTAATAAATTTTAGCTTTGTAGTTAAATTAAAGAATTTTTTTAACGATTAAAAATTAATTTTTAAATAATGTAAATAATTTTTATAATATTTTTAAATTCAAAAAATAATTAATTGTATTTTTCCGACTTATAAATATTTTTTTGTAAAATTTTTTCTATTGCCTTATAAATTATTTATATCATTAATTTTTTATAATTAATGTATTTATAAAATTATTTAATTTTTTAACTTTAAAACTTAAAATAGTAATTCGATTTATAAAATTTACTAAAAATAAAAAAACCTAAATCGCACCGTTTTCGATTTAGGTTTTCGTTGGGTTTAGTGGATAAAAATGCTGCCCCCAACACAAAAATCAATCAAAAGTTTTTTGTCTATTTGTTATGCCAACAATAAGTCAATTGCTGTGCATTCATCTCACTGAGCTGAAAATATCTAATATTATCTAACAGAGAAACATTAATCGGGCAACGAGCAAAAGGATTTAAAAACAAACAAAAATATTCTTTTTTCAGTTCTTCCCCGATTGAATTATT
>CASEPJ010000213.1 GCA_949289715.1 uncultured Clostridia bacterium | reverse complement strand
TTTTTATTATGTTTATATTTTAACAATCGACAAAAATCGAATATTTTTGCGCAATTTGAATTTAATATTATAAAATTGAAACCATACTTTAAATAATATTAAAATATTATTTAAAATCTGTCAAGTAAAAGTTTTAAAGTATCTAATAATACATTTATAAAAAGAATTTAATTTTACTGTAAAAATAATTTTAAAAAATTTTTGTTTGAAGTTTTAAATTATAAAAACAATTTTATTAACTTAAATAAAAATTAATGAATAATAAAAAAAGGAGAAATTATCTCCTTTTTTTATCTTGCGAATTTAATATATCCGCATAAAACATCCTGATAAGAACAACTTAATTTTGTTATGCTATCGAATTTTTTATCGCTGGTTTTTACATTGAAAATAAAAACGGATGGATAAGTTTCTTCTATCGCTCCGCAATAATTTTCAATTTTATTTCTTCCTCTGTTAATGCTGATTTTGAGTTCTTGTCCTTTTAAACTGTCTATGGCAGCAATTACTTTACTTATGTTACCTGTGACTTTTCGCATATACACCTCTGATTATTTTTATTATTTACAAATTCAACATAAATTATTCATAACCGCACATTATGTTTAATAAATAACCAAATAAAAAAGCGGACTAAAAGTCCGCTTTTGATTTCTTATTTATCCTCTTCGCCTTCTTCTTCATCGTCGTCCTCATCGTCATCGTCTTCGTCTTCGTCCAAATCAATATTGTCGAAATTGTCTAAATCGTCGGCATCTTCGTCGTTTATATATTCATCGTCTTCTTCTTCCTCATCGTCATCGTCGAACTCTTCGTCCTGTAATTGACTTAGCAGTACTTCTTCCTCCTCCGATTCTGGATCGAGTTCGGTATCCTCATCCAAAAATTCACGCCACGAATCGTCATCCTCTTCGCTTTCGTTCATAGATTCCGATTTTGCAAGACGACATTCACTGCACATCTCTTCATCACCGGATATATAATTTATATGACATATCGGGCAAAGTATCTCTTCATCTTCAAATTCATCCAAAAACGTATAATCCGGCAGCAAATTGAGTTCCGCTTTACATACATCGCAAAGTTCTTCCGTATCGGGAATATAATTCAATTCGCAGCGAGGACATTTTATATAATTGGTTTTTTTATCTGCCATATAATGTAATCTCCTTTGAAAAAATAACATTGTTTTTATGCTTGTATATTATAGTAACAATTTTTCAATTTGTAAACTATTTTAAAGCACAATTTTAAATATTTATGTTATTTTTATGTTTTTTTACATTATATGCAATTAATTTAAAATTATTTATAGCATTGCGCCTTCAATTAACATTTTATCTGCTAAAAGAGCAATAAATTCACCGTTTGTGGGTTTATCTTTAACGGAATAAACTTTAATTCCAAAAAAAGCATTTAAATTTTCGATTTTTCCTCTGCTCCAGGCAACTTCAATCGCATGTCTTATTGCTCTTTCTACCTTACTGTTTGAAGTAGCATATTTTTCTGCTATAGCAGGATATAATTGTTTTGTTATGCTGTTTATAATTTCCGGTCTGTCAACAGCTAATTTTATAGCTTCTCTTAAAAATTGATATCCTTTTATATGAGCAGGAATTCCTGCTGCCATAAATATATTTGTTATTTTTGCATCTAAGGTATGTAAAAAATCTTTATTAGAATAATTACTGCTAAAAGCATTAACTTCTTTCCTTTTTTCTATAGAATTTTCAAAAGGTAAGTCTTCTATATGGGTTATCAATGCTTCAAAATTAATTGGTTTAATTAAATAAAAATCGGCACCCATTGCTATAGCTTTATTTATAAAACAGTCTTGTTTTAATGCAGATAAAATAATTGTTTTAGGCCGGTTGCTTTTATTTCTTAAATTATTAAGAACACAAAATCCGTCAAGTTCGGGCATAATTAAATCCAGAAGTAAAACATCCGGATTATATTTCTCTACCATTGTAAGAGCTTCAAGACCATTACCTGCAATTCCACATACTGAATACCCTTTTTCCTGTAGACAGTCTTTAATTGATAGTGCTGTTTCATTGTTGTCATCCGCAATTAAAATTCTTTTTTTCATAATTCCTATTCCTATATATTAATATTTTTATCAATATTTAACATCGAAAAAATACTTATGTTAAATATTGAGTAAATCCGTATCGACAAAAAATGAATTTAAAAAAATTTTATCATTAATGTAAGTAATTTTTAACAACTGTAACATATTTTTATGGACACTATGTCGGTGATTCGACTAATTTTTTATTTCTTTTCTATAAGCGGTACA
>CASEPJ010000212.1 GCA_949289715.1 uncultured Clostridia bacterium | reverse complement strand
TTCCTTTTAAAAAAAATCATTATGTCTCCGTCTTATTTTTATTTATGAATTAAAATATTCTGTGCCGCTTTTTTATAATATTATATATTATAATTTTTAAAATTTCAATATATTTTATAATAGGTTTTTGATTTTTATTATATAACAAGATTTCGGTTTTACCGAATTAAAAATAGTATATTTTAAAAATAGTGTAAAAAATATTTTTTATATACTATATATTGTAAAAACGAATTAAAAGCTAATTTTTATTTGTAATTTTTAAAAATTTATGCTATATTATTATTCCGCTGTTTTTAAAGTATTTAAATTTTCGGTAAGGAAGGGAATTTATGCCATTTTGTAAAATTTCAAACGATTTGCAATTTAACAATACCGTTAACGTAGAAAATATTTTTATTCTCGAATTTTTACCGTATTTATCGGACAAAGCCGTTAAAGTTTATCTTTACGGTCTTTATTTATGCTATTCAAACGAAGAAAATTCAATTGAATCTTTTGCAAAAAAACTTTCCATTCCGGAGTTTGAAGTGGAAGCCGCCTTTAAAGAATTGGAAGCCATTGGTGCTGTTAACATCATTAATAAAGAAAAATTCGAAATTCAATATATAATGTTAAGGCACTCTCAAGGCGCATCTAAAAAATATAAACCCGAAAAATATGCGGATTTCAATCAGAGCATCCAAAAACTTTTCCCCGATAAAATGATAACGCTTAATGAATATAACGAATATTATCATCTTATCGAAACGTTACATATCGAACCTTCCGCATTATTGATGATTGCGCAATACTGCATAAAAATAAAGGGTGCAAACGTAGGATTCAGGTATATTCTCTCGGTGGCGAGAAATTGGGCGGAGTTAGGTATTACGACGACCGCCGACGTGGAAGAAAAATTAATGAATTTGGAATTGACAAATTCCGAACTAAAAGCTGTTTTAAAGGCTTTATCTATAAGGAGAGAACCCACTGTCGAGGATAGAAATTTTTATCAGATTTGGACACAGGAAATAGGCTTTAAAAAGGATGTTGTAATAGCGGTTGCAAAAAAATACAAATCCAAGGCCAATTTCGAAAAATTGGACGGGGTCTTAAAAAATTACAGAGCTCTCAATCTCTTTACATTGGAAGATATAGAAAATTACAATCAGAACAGAGATAAATTATTTAATCTCGCAAGAGAAATCAATACGACTTTGGGTGTTTATTATCAGTCTCTCGACGCAATTGTCGAAACTTATATAGTTAAATGGACGGCAAAAGGGTTCGGAGAAGAAGGACTGCTGCAAATTGCCGATTTGTGTTTTAAAAGAAGCGTTAGAACTTTAGAGGGAATGGAACAAGTAGTAAACAAACTATTTAAATCGGGCGTGGTTTCCGATGAAAGCGTTTTAAAATATATTCAAGCCTTAAGAAGCGACGACGAACAAATCAAAAAAGTCTTTGAAGCTGCCGGAATAGATAAAGTCATTACCAGTTGGGACAGAGATATATACAGAACTTGGACATATTCGTGGCTTATGCCTATAGACGTTATATTATATGCCGCAAGTCTTTCTGCAGACAAAACTCAGCAAATGACATATATGAACCGCTTGTTATCGGAATGGAACAGTAAAAATTTAAAAACTTTGGATAAAATCAAAAAAGCCGAAACAAAAAATTTCTCAAGCAAAACCGATAATAAGTTTATCGAAGGCGTAATGACAAGGCAACAATCGGAAGCCGAAACTTTTGAAACAAATCTTTTTGACAATATTAATGATACAGATATTTAAAAATGAAAAAGGAAATTATAAATAAACTCCTGGAAGAAAAAGCCGCAAAATTAAGGGGTGAAAAACTCAGAATATCGTTGCTGAAAGATAAAGCAATGCAAAACAAAACATACTTCTCTTTAAATTCGCAAAAAAATATTTTGGAGATGGAAATTTCGCTTTGCATTTTTAACGGAAAAGACTGTAACGCAAAAGAAAAAGAATTGAAAAAAATAAAAAAAGAAATGACCTTGAATTTAAAATCGATGGGAATCTCTCCTGCCGATTTCGAAATCCATTACGACTGCCCTGCTTGCAAAGATTCCGGTTATGTAAACGGAGCTTTATGCGATTGTATAAACTCAAAATTATCTAAATTAATATTATCGTCTTGCGGAATGCCGGAAAATCCATATTCTTTTGAAAATAAAAATTTTTGCGCCTTACCCGAAGCTCAAAAAGAATTTATGGATAAATTATATTCCCGATTTATTAAATATTGTAATGCCTTCCCTGATATTAAATATCCCAATGCCCTTTTTGCAGGATTTTCGGGTACAGGTAAAACCGTATTGACTTTTTGCATTTTAAAAAAATTAGCCGAAAAAAATTTCGACGTTAAATATACCACCGCTTTTTCGTTAAATAACGCATTTTTGAATTATCATACCGATTTTAAAAATAAAAAAAGTCTTGACGAATACCTTTTCCCCGATCTTCTCGTCATTGACGATTTAGGAACAGAGCCTATATTAAAAAATGTAACTTTAGAATATATTTATCTTATTTTAAATGAAAGAATGATCTCCAATAAAGCTACTATAATTACTACTAATTTAGACTTAAATGGAATTTTAAATCGATACGGTGAGAGAATTTTTTCTAGAATTACCAATAAAAGCAATACTTTTGTATGCCGCTTTTCAGGGGAAGATATAAGAAAATTATTATAATAATTGCAATGAATTAAAATATAAGTTTTAAGTTTGTTTTTGAACTGATATTTTAAATTTTTATCTAAATAGGTAATTATTTTATTGACATTCTCCCGTATTATTATTATAATATTAAAGCACGGAAAATTAAGAATCAATGCTGATATTCGCTGCTATGGCTCAGGAGGTAGAGCACGTCCTTGGTAAGGACGAGGTCACCGGTTCAAATCCGGTTAGCAG
>CASEPJ010000211.1 GCA_949289715.1 uncultured Clostridia bacterium | reverse complement strand
AATCCGCTCATTTTTTAAATAAAATTAAAATTGCGTTTAAAATTAAAATAATAAACGAATTAAAAGACGAAGCGGGAGAAGACGATATGACTTTTCTCTCCTATGCCATTACTTATGCATCATCAGGTGCTATAGATGCTTTTGAGGATTGGTTTAATTCGGCAAGACCCGTACCTTTGGAAATTTTAAGCAAAGGTATAAGCGCCCTTATATCAAAAGGCTTAAGTGCATTGTTATAATTATCTATAATATTTATAATTTTTAAAATATAAATAATTACAAATCAAAAATAAAAAATTAAATAACTAATTAATTTTATAGCCTTTAATTAAAAAAGCTCTTAAATTTATATTAATAAATTAAAGAGTTTTTTATAGCTAAATTTAATATTAATTAATTTTAAATAGCGATTAGTTAAACAAATTATATAAATTGTTTTAAATAAAAATTTTGTTACACCGTGATAATTTACTTTGATAAAATGAATGCCTTTTTATCTATATTCTTATATATGTAAAAATACAAGTAAATAAATTCACTAATTAGAAAAGCAAACTATATTAGAGGAGCGAATATTCTTAAAATTGTTCCCAAAGCTCTTTTAAAAACGCCCATTTTTTTAACATAATCCAAAGTAACAATTTCGGAAAATTCAAAAATCTGAGAAAAATCCGCCGCTATTTCGTTAATTACCTCCCCTTCATACAACATAACAGCATCCTCAAAATGTAAAAACAAACTTCTAAAATCGAAATTCACCGTTCCAACATATGCGGTAATATCGTCGAGCAAAGCTATTTTGGCATGAATAAATCCGGGTTTGAAATGGTAAATTTTTACACCGCCTTCAAGTAAATTTCTATAGTAAGATTTTGAAATTAAATTAATTATCTTTTTATCGGGAACTCCGGGCATTATTATTCTTACGTCTACTCCGCTTGAAGCGGCAAGTTTTAACATTTCCGCTATATGATTGTCTAAAATCAAATACGGCGTAGTAACATATAAATACTTCTCCGCATTTGCAATCAATCTAATTAAGTTATTTCTCGCAATAGGTTCATTATGCAACGGAGAACTTCCGAAAGGCTGAACAAACCCATTTTGAACTGTTCCCTTTTCAAATTTATAATTATTTAAATCTATTGTATGTTTTGTACTTATTTTCCAATTATTGCAAAATAACACAGCAAAGCTGTATACTGCTCCGCCTTTTAACATTATGCCGGTATCCTTCCAATATCCGAAAGGAGATGTTTTATTTATATATTCGTCGCCGATATTTAAACCGCCCGTAAAAGCCGTTTTCCCATCGATAACGACAATTTTTCTATGAGAACGGTAATTTATAAAGGGATTTATGGTTGGCTTTATTTTATTAAATGGTACAGCACTAATATTATTTTTTTTCAATTTTTTAAAATAATTTCTTGGAAATCTATCCAAACAACCGAAGTCATCATATAACAGTTTAACTTCCACCCCGTTCGCTGCTCTTTCTATTAACACTTTTTCAATTTGATTCCATAATATACCCGGTTTAATTATAAAAAATTCCATAAAAATATATTTTTCGGCTTTGTTTAATTCTTCTAACATTGCCTTAAAATAATTTTCGCCGTTGCCGAAATAATAGGCACCGCAATTATTATATACGGGTGATTTTGCTTTATTTAAAAGATAAGAACATTGAGTAAAAATCTTTCTTTCTTCCTTAATTTCTTTTAATACGTCTTCATCCTGATATAAAAAACCTTCCGTTATATTCTGAATTTCCTGCCATTGTCTGCGCTGTTTTATCGATCCGTGAGAAATTTTTAAAACAATATAAAAAGCAATTCCGTATATAGGAAAAAACAATATAATAAGCAACCACGGCCACTTATATTCCGGTTCTTCTTTACTAAAAATTAAAACCAACCCCGTTGCAATAAAACTTATAATAGAAATTAAAAAATAATACGGCAGCGTATTAATGAAAAAAGTTACGGAGATAAAAATTGCGATATTGAAAATCAATGTCGCAGTTAATACAAATTTATTTGACGTAAAAAATTTTATTATTTTTTTTATCATATATTATTATTTTATATAAATAAGAAAAATTTATCCTTTTTTTATAATTTCTTATTATTATATCTCAATCGAATAACTATTTAACGTATTTTTTTATATTGCGCTATAAAAAAGATATTTTATATCCGCAAAAACTCGTTAAAAGTTAATAATTATAATATAACTATAAAAATATTTATTTAACGGATACTACACATATATATAGGTTTAGAAATTTATAAATTTTTAAATTGTTACTGTAGGTCTCCATAATTTATAATAATTTTTAAAAACTATTATAATTAATAAAATATTACCGCAGTAAAATTTTAATTATTTAGAAATATTTATATTTTTAGTTTAATCTTTATAAAAAACAAATGCTTTTTATTAATTACTTCGTACCGAAAAGTCTGTCGCCGGCATCACCTAACCCGGGTAATATATAACCGTTTTCGTTAAGGCATCTGTCCAATGTGGACACATAAATTTCAACATCGGGATGAGCAGTTGCAACCGTTTCTATTCCTTCGGGAGCAGCAATAATAGACATCAATTTAATTTTCTTAACGCCTTTATTTTTTAAAAGAGTAATTGCCGCACTCGCCGAACCGCCGGTAGCCAACATAGGGTCCAATAAAATTGCGGTTTTTGATTCTATTCCTTCGGGAAGTTTACAATAATATTCATGAGGTTCCAATGTTTCTTCATCCCTATATAAACCTACATGCCCTACTTTAGCCGTGGGAAACAACGAATGAACTCCGTTAACCATACCTAATCCCGCTCTTAAAATGGGAATTACCGCAATGGATTTATCCACTACCATTGTTTGCTCGGTTGTTTCGAGAGGAGTTTCAACCATTACCTTTTTTGTGGGAACGTCTTTAAAACTTTCAAAAGTCATTAATGTGGTTATTTCTTCCACCAATTCTCTAAATTGTTTCATTCCCGTATTTTTATCCCTTAAAATCGCAACTTTATGTTTGATTAACGGATGGTCAAAGATTGTTACATTCTTATAGTTTTTCATTTTTATTTCCTCTATTGTAATTTATATGCGAAATAACGCACATTTTCTAATATTTTAACACATCTTGAATTTTCTTGCAAGTTATTTGGTCAGCTCCCCGTTTATTAATTTTTATTTTTTAATTTCCATTTTTATTTATTGTAACAAACTTTTACAGCTTCTATTATATTTTACCGCTCATTTAAAAAAAACAATATTTTTAATTATAACTTACACTCTTCTATATTTTGCAGTCTTTAATAATTTGCAGTCGACTCAATACAATAAAATACCATTATATATCAAATAATAAAAAATTAAATTATTGTTTTTAAAAAAATGCTATAAAAATTAAATGAAACCGCACAATAAAACATTATAATTTCAATTAAAATTTTTATAAATTTTTTTATAAATACGTTATTTTCTTTTGACAATAATTTTTTTGAATGATATAATTACAAAAGTTAACCGTTTAACTGTTAACTGGTTAATATTTTATCGGAGTGATTATCGATGGATAAGCATAAAATTATCAGCAGGCTTAATTATATAGCATTATTAAGAAAACTTGAAATTCATAAAAACATGAACGATATTCTTCTTCATATCGGGCAGTTACCAATATTAGAATATATTGCGGTCAATCCCGGATGTACTCAAAAAGATATTTCGGATGCTCTCAATGTTTCGCCTGCATCGGTTGCAACATCCACCAAGCGTCTTTCAAAAGCCGGCTGTATTTCTAAATTAGCCGATGAGGATAATTTAAGATGCAATAAAATATACATCACAAAATTCGGCTTGGAACAAAGCCATAAAAGCAGAAAAGTTTTTGACGAAACGGATAAAAATATGTTTAAAGGTTTTAGCGAAGAAGAACTTACACAAATACTCTCTTTCACCGATAGAATACTTAAAAATTTAAATGCCGACCCTCAAAAAATAGATTTTTTTACTTGTATTGCATTAAATAACGCATTTATAAATCAAGAAAACGAAAATCTTAAATAATCAAATTGATT
>CASEPJ010000210.1 GCA_949289715.1 uncultured Clostridia bacterium | reverse complement strand
TAAAGACCATAAATTATGTAAAGAACGGAAATATTCTTACATTGATAGACAGAAATATTGAATGTTCTGATATACATAATGTTCACTAAAAATTAAATATTAAAAAAAAATAAAATATGTGAGGGGATACAAATGAAAAAAATTAAATATATGTTGATAGTAACTTTATTTATAATATTAAGTTTTACTATAGGCAATGTTACGTTAAGCAATTCTTTTGCAGAAGCCGAGGAAGGAAACATTGAACCTATAATAATAGAAAATACTGTAATCGAAGAAAATGAATCGTCTTCATCTTCACAAAATACTTACAGCAGAACCATTTCATTTGCAGGTTATATAAAATGGAAAGACGATTTCGTAGGGTACGAAGAGGAACATCCTTTAATGTATTCAAGAGTCGATATTGTTGATTATAATTCTTCTACAATTCTTTTAACTACCTACACAGGCTCTTCGGGACATTATTCTTTCGTTTTAGATTTAGACAGAAACATTAATTTGGCAATAAGAGTTTATGCGCAAAGCCTTAATACAACGGTGTATGATGGTTTCGGACAAGTTATTTATATGCAGTCTTTTACATATCAAGTGATTATAACACAGGTTGCCAGCAGTAATACGCTGCTTTTTCCCGATTTTGTAATAACTATGGAAACAACAAGCGGGCAAGCTTTCCAAATTTCTCAGGCGGTAATTACGTGCGATAAATATATGCAAAATTTAACGGGCAGCAGTATAACACCGGTTAAAGTATTTTACCCGCATATAGAAGAGAGACAAACATGTTTTTATAAATCTGTAACTAATACAATTTATTTATTAGGACCAAGTAATAGTGATTACATGGATTTGCACCCTTATTCTTCTTGGGATGTAATTATGCATGAATACGGGCACCATGTGCAAAATTGCTTTAATCTTTCAAGCAGTAAAGGCGGTACGCATTATTTAGGTGGTAATATGGCAGACTATTATTTTTATAACCATGAAGATTTTGCATTTTTTAATTCTTCATTTCCCCCAACGTATGAAAATTACAAAAAAGCAGGCGATTGGTTAGCCTGGGGAGAAGGTTGGGCAACCTTTTTCGGGCTGGTGGTTCAGCAGGAAAGTTTGAATTTATTAGGCGATATTAAATATGTAGGGGACAGTTGGTATGATGCATATAATAATTCAGATTGGATAGATTATGAAAACATTGGCTATGATGCAAAAAAAGGAGAATCCAACGAAGGAGCAGTAATTGCAGTTTTATATGATTTATATGATAATTATTCAACCGACCCCAATGAAAAAATAGGTGCTTGCATAAATGAAAGTTTTGACGAAATAGGTTTAGGCGACGTTACGCTATGGAATATTATAAATACATATAAGCCAAAGACCTTGTGGGAATTTGTAAGTATTTGTGCGGAACATTATAATGCTACAATTATAAATAATTTTAAACTCGCAAAAATTTTGCAGGAAGTTAAAGTTGCGCCACGTTTAAACACGTTAGAAACTTTAACGGCGGTTACCCCTCCTACATTTACATGGGAAGGTGATAATGGTAGTGATGAATATACTTTTACAAAATATGATTTGGAATTTTATAACGACATTGGGACAATTTTAACTTTAAACAATTTAACGGAGACTAGTTACCAATTGAGCAGAGCGGAATGGAACACTATTTTAACCTCCCCCGGGGATAATTTTTATGTCCATATAAGGGCATACCAAATTGCCGGCAATTATCAAACAGGCGGGTATATTAGCGAGTTGCATACTTATAATAAATTTGATTATGCTAGTGAATCGGTAACGTTTAGTGCGACAATGAGATATTGGGAGGATATTGAATATTTAGATGCATGGGCGGTTAAAGATTATTTTGTTACCTTCAGCGAAAGCAGGAATATGATGATTCAAACTTTCGGTTCGGACGATACATATATGCAAATATTTAATTCTTCAGGAGATTTATTGTATTTCGATGACCAGTACGGTATAGATGATAACTCTATGGTGCTATGCAGCGTAACGGCGGGGCAACAATATATAATACGTATTATAGCATACCAAGATTCGAGTACTCATTTTAAATTGGTAATGATACCTGCCACCGGAGAAAGACAATACGATGACATACCGATTTTATTTTTTGAAGATATAATGCTTTTACATTATACCAACTCGCCAATAGAAATAAACGCATCAATTCCTGAAAATGAAGTTTTGATTTATCGTTTTACGGTGGCGCAAAGCGGAATGTATAATATTTATACGGACATGGCAGACGGTTCAACGCAATATTTAGATACTTATATATATCACATGTCAACAAACGGAATGTATATGTATTCGGGAGACGATAATACCGGAGGAAATCAACAGGCAAGCTTTACTGTGAATTTTAATCAAGGGGAGACGTATGTGATTATTTTAAGCACAAGCGATATTTCAGAATCGGGTATAACAAAATTAATTATAGAACGTAAAAGTTAATTTTTAAATAGTTAATGCAAGCTATAAATAATTTAATATGTTGCCAAAAACCATTTTTAAATTTAGAGATGCTTTTTAATATCCACAAAAAAATTACAAACAAAATTTGAAAAAATGCAAATTTTAATTAAACAAATATAATAAAAATATAAAAAATTTTAATTTAAAGATTATTTAAAATATAATAATTCAAAATAAATTATTTGAATTATCGATATTAGATATTGACAAAATTATTTTATAATGTTATTATAAGAAAAATAAAAATTTATATAATGCAGGTTTGTATGAGAAAAATTATAATAAAAAGGAAAAAAAGTTTTGTAGGGTGTTTACTTCCAATACATATCGTTATTGACGGTAGTACTCCTTTTGAAACGAAAATTCAACTAAAAAGCGGGGAAAAAGCCGAATTACCTTTAAACGATAACGGACATATAATTGCAGCATATGGCAATTCCATATCGACCTTATATAGCAATGTATTAAATATTGAGCCCGGGCTAGACGATAAATATTATTATATATATTATGTAATGGGATGGGTAAAATCCTCAATAGTATTAAAGGAAACAACTGCCGAAGAATTTGATAAATTGAAATAATTAATAATTAAATAAATTTAAAACTCTAAAAATGCTGTAAATAATTAAAAATATGAAATATATAGAAACGGTACGCAAAAAAAATATAAAAGCGTGCTGTTTTTAATTTACAAAATGCCGAGAATGTAATATAATATCAAAGCATATAAAATATTAAAAAAGGAATATTTACGGGGTGTAGCGCAGCTCGGTAGCGCGCATGGTTCGGGACCATGAGGCCGCGGGTTCGAATCCCGCCACTCCGACCAAATATAAAAAAGACACAATTTGTGTCTTTTTTATATTTATAATAAGTTTTTTTATTTCGTTTTTGTTTCACACAAATAATATTTTTTTATTTATATTTAAAAACTTTATGTCTTTATTAAAAATATATATTTAATATTTATTATTAGAAATTGATGTTTATGTAGATAATACTCCATCATCAATAAAAACAATGACTACCAGAAACAATAATTATTCATCTGTTAAATTAATTTGGACAGTTGACCCAAAAAAAGCAATTCAATTTAAAAATTCTTATATACCTTCATGTGATATGCTTTTTGCTAAAATTTGTTGGAATGGAAAAGGAAAACTATTGCTATTTTCTGTTGAATCACAAAGAAAAATTTTAGACAAAATAGGTAGAGATAACTATATAAAACT
>CASEPJ010000209.1 GCA_949289715.1 uncultured Clostridia bacterium | reverse complement strand
GTTCCGTAAAGCAAAGTAACGTTACCTTCAGGTTCTGCATCTCCCAAACCGTCTTGTCTGTAATTATATTTGAGTGAGAACGGCGGGAAACCTGATGCACGAATAGGATCTCCTTGCGTTGTTTTATTGCAATAGCTTAAAATTCTGTTAAATACCCAGAAATCTCCTGTTATTGCTTCTTCATAACCTGTTAGCTCAAAATCGTATAGCATCGGCTGATTCGGATCATCGGTCGGATCCGAACTCGGCCACGGAGATAAATCATAGAAAAACGCATTCATTTTAACTCCGTAATCTCTTAAATTTACAGTATGACCGGAAATATTGTAACGTGAAGGAACGGTCTGAAAATAATCATCACTATAAGCATCAAGATAATATGCAAGATAATGCGGGTCGGTTTTACCGTTCTCCAAATAATTAACGCATGCCCAAATATAAGTATCGACTTTTGCCGAACCTTTGGATTGTTCATTTGTTTTATATACTGTTCCCGTACCGTCGAATTTATTATTTAAATTAACTTTAACTTCCAAATTGTAATCGTTACGCAAAATATTCATTAGTGAATCGGGGTGAGCATCGTACCTTACGGGTAAAAGATAGTCGCAGCCCGCAACGGTAAATGCGGCGTTATAGGTCGCCGGAACGTTTTCGTCCCAAACAACCAGCCCTTCGATTTTATCGGCAAAAACCGTTAAAAGGTCAGCTAAAGAATATAATTCAACTATTTCTTTTCCTTCTAAAATCTCTCCTTCTGTTTGCATCCATTCAAGCCAAAAAATATCCATATCCTCAATATAATGGTCGTTAATATTTACCGGTCTTGTTCCTCTTACATACAAATGAGTACCATCCTTATTTGCAAGACCTTGAATTGTGGTTATTATAGATGTAATATCGTATTGATCTTTGCCTTGTCTGAAAGTAGAAACATAAGATCTTTCGTCTATAAAATACAATACATCGGGATTATATCCCAAATCCAATTCCGCAGAAGCTTCAGAAACAAGATAATCTTTTAAATTATACTGCATGAATTCTTCTTCTTCTACAGCGGTTATTTTAATTTCATATATCGTAATAGGGGAACCAAAAGTATATCCGCCGGCATAAGCTACCGAACCGCCGTTTATATTGAAATAGTTTGCAGTATAAAAAGAAACCGTTTCCGTTTGACCCAATTGTTTAAAATCGTTACTTCTTACCGTCAGTTGGTGAACAATCTCACCTTCGTTGTCGTAAATTCTGATTTCTCCTATCGGGGTATAATATTGACTTTGCTGCCCGCCTAAATTTGCAGTCAATTCAATTTTCAAATACGCTCTGGGAATAGAAATACCGGAAATATTAAATACTTCCATATTATAAACGTTATATGCAAGGCGGGTTTCATAATCCGTCCATGTAACAGATTTACATAAAAATCTTCCGTTAGATATTTCTCCGTAACGAGTATCTTCGCACATGGTAATATTTTCGCTTTCGGTATTTAAAACAATTTCATATTCTGTTATAAATTCTCCCGAACCCGTATCCATTACATAAACTTCTTCAATTTCCTTATCGGGACGATTATTATCTATATCGTCTTCTCCCTTGTCATTATCTTTCTTACATGCGGCAAAAAAGGAAAAGCATAGAATCAACACTAGTAATAAAGATAAAATTTTAGAAAATTTTTTCATTTTAACCTCCTTATTTCAACAATAAAAATATTGTTTAGTTTATAATAACATTAAAGATTTTTTTTGTCAATATTATATTTTATTCTATTTTTTATTATTATTATATTTATATATTATTTTTATTATATTTATATATTTAAACTTTATAATTTTTTGTTTATTATAAACAAAATAAACAAAAAACACATTGAACAAATATTTTGCCAATGTGTTTTTTAAATCTTTTTAAATATATGTATTTAAATTTATGTAATTGTAAATATATAAATATAATATTTCGGATTATCTAATACTCCCTCTTATCAAATACTCACCTTAAT
>CASEPJ010000208.1 GCA_949289715.1 uncultured Clostridia bacterium | reverse complement strand
TCGGTGCTCTTTTCTTGCTTTCCGTCCTCTCTGTATTCGTTTGTTATATATGTTGTTTGACTTGCACTGCCGTCTTTAACCTTATAGGTTAACATATTGCCGTTATGGTCGTTTGTTGTTTCTAATTCCACGCCGTTCTTTTTTATTGTTACGCTTTCTTTATACCCGTTGTTGCTGCTCGGTTCGACATATGCATATGTTAACGCATTTTCTTCGTCCCCGTTTAGCGTTACCTTCTTCAATCTCCTTTTTCCGTCATACTCGTAATTTACTTTGTTTAATCCGCTTCTTAATTCCGTAACTTCCCCACAGGTATATATCTTTTCGGTCGAATTGCTTTCTCCGTCCTTGGTGCTTTGAGTTATTGATGTTAACGTTTCTTCGTTGTCGTAGCCGAAACTCAATTTAGATCCGTTGGAGTATTTTTCGCTTCTTACTATATTATTGTCGCCGTAATATTCGTATTCGGTTTTATTTTCTCCTGTTGCATCCATTTCGGCTAAAACTTGCCCTTTTTCGTTTACAATTTGTTCGCTGCAGAATTTCGACGAACTGTCTAAACTGTTATATTGATAGGATTTTACTAAATTTCCTTTTTCGTCGTATTCGTTTTCTTCTATTGTTTTACCTTTGGTGTATTCTTCGTTTTCTATATAACTTTCTTTATATAGTATATTCCCCGAAGCGTTATATTTGTATATAGTTATTTGCGTTATTACGTCGGGACTTCCCGTGCCTTTATTTAATGTGGTTACCGATTTTTCTTTAACACATTTTTGGTTGGTGTCGTATTCGTAATTTGTAACGGTTTGAACTATATAATTATTAGAAACTTTATTATAAACGGTTTTTGTCTCGGGCTTATTAAATTGATTTAAAATTGTATCCTCATAATAATCGTTGCCAAAATCGTTTGAAGTAAAAGCAGTATGTGCTTTAGTAAAGAGAGAATTTTTATTTGCATATTGAATTTCGTTTTTTTGGAATTCTTTATAATACCATTTTTCCGCTTTTTCCACTATACCGTTGTGTTCTTCAAAAAATACTTGATTGTTACCATCGCTTTCTTGATAAAATATTTTTTTATTTCCTTTGTTATCCGAAATTTCCGTTTTATCGCCGCTTCGAACTATTTGAAAATTGTTTATTTCGGTCCAATCGTCATAATCGGGATTTTCCGGATCGGAATCTATGGTTTCTTTAACGCCCTGGCTTATGGAGGATATGCCGGATTTATTAACTATATTTAATACTGCGTTTTGACCGGTAAATTCGGTTAACTCCGACTCTGAAGAAATTATTTTATTTATTTCATTCAAATCGTCGTATTCGAAATTTATCCATTTACCGTTAGAAAACGATACTTTTACAAGTCTATTTTGATTATCGTAATTATATTTTACAATTCCGCCTTTGGCGTCGGTAATACTTTTTAATAAACCGTTATTTCCATTGTAATCGAAAGAAATAATTTTAGTTTCATTATCGTAAACATATAATATTTTACCGTTTTTGTCATAATCGATAATAAAAGTATTTTCATAATTATCAAAAATCACAACAAGATTCCCGTCTTCGTTAAAACCTTTAATCGTATTGCCGTCGGTAATATAATTATACGGTGCTTGACGACGATATAGTTCATATTCTTCACGTGCTTTTTTAAGTTTCATTTCGGTTTCTTCGAGAGCTTTTTCCGCCTGTACTTTAGCATAAGTTAAGTCGGTAGCATCTTCGTTTTCTTTCTGCATATCCTTTTGTAGGTTTACAATTTCTTTTTGCGCTTCCAATATAAATTGTTTTGTTGTATAACCGCCATATGGAAGATCATATCCGTAATCCATAATATCTTCCATTTCGTGGTTAATATCATTTATATACTTTGTAAATACATAATTTATATAATTTATTGCATATTGTTGATTATCTTGAAGTCCATCATACTTTTGTAATATATCGTTTATTGCATTATTTAATGCAGATATATTATTGATATTATTAGTTGTAATATAATTATAAATATATTCCTTTGCTTCATCTGGCAATAGCGAAAAATAATTATACGTCGTATCGTCTACGGTATATTGCATATTTTTTTCCATTAACGCAATATTATATTCTTCGTTTTTTCTTACCAATGAATCGTAATCTTCGGAATAATCGTCATAATTTTTTAATGCTTTATAATCTTCTATACAATTTTGCGCTTCTTGCATTTCATTTGAAAGTTCCTGTACTTTATATTGCAAAACCGTTTGATAATATGAATGGCGCTGACGTTCAAGTTGTTTGCAGTTTTCTTCGGCATTAATAACATTTTCGTTTCTTTGGTCAATTAAATAATTATTAATTAAACCTTCAGGTTGTGATATTATTTTTAAACCGGTATCCGAAATATATTCTTTTTTGACCGTATAAGAAAGATATGTCATGTTACCAGTTAAATCGATGGAAACATCGCCTGCATTTACAAAAATTTGATTACCGCTTTCGTCGACGTAATAATATATCTCTTTGAACCCGTGTTTATCTCCATACATATCGGTATAAATATAATTTGCGTCAATATCGCTATTTCCGTTTTTAACTAATGATTCATTAATATTCAAACGCCAATATTTTCCTACATTATAGTTGCTCATACTTTTTTTATAAATATGAGAAATGCCTGTGTTCAAAACCGAATTTTGCGGATTACTGTCGTTGAAAACTATTGTTTTTTCACCGGAAAAAACACTATATTCTCCAATTAAATTGCCTGCAAGAGTAAATTGTTGTTTAACGGGTCTGTCTTTACTGTTCAAAACATATTCGATTTCTATTACAGGTGCATTGGCTCCCGATGAATAAAATTCAATATCTATATTAGTTAAAGACAATGCTTGTAAACATACAGAAAAATTTCCATATGAATTTTTAAACACGTTTGTTATATCATATGATTGTTGCTCTAAAGAGTCAATATTTACTACATTACTATTTATAAGGAACTCGCCGCCGACAGTAACGCTGCTAGGAGTTAAAAAAAGTTTAGCAGACAAAATATCGTAATCCAACAAATTCATTAAACTTTTTTTAATATTTAATGTCGTTCGATATTCCATAGATTGAGCAGAATAAACTTTAATGGCATCATAATTTGTTTGCGTCCAAGAGGTAGGCGTTGTTACACTGCCGGATCCTGAACCGCCTGTATAAATATAACGGTATTCTACTTGTTTTGTAATATAATTTTCCTCGTTAAAAATTAATACAGGATCTACGGTTACTGGAAAACTTCTCCCCTCGGCATTTATCCATTCGGCGTCTGCTACAACAGCAAAAATATATTCTCCATCGGCTTTTGGAGTTAATTCATAATAAACTTCGTCACATTTATTACCGCTTCCGTCTGTCATATAAGGCGCAGGAATATAACCTTCCTTTATATTTATTATTTCGCCGTTTTCGTTAGTTTTTTCGGAATAGATTTCCAGACAAGCTTCATCTTCTTTAAGTTGCAATTTTAATCCTTTGATTTTTAAAGAAAATAAATATTTGTATTCATTGGCTTTCTCTTTTATAATTATATTTTCCTTTAAATTATTACCCGACAGATAATATTCTATATCGGTATCGCCGTCTGCATTTCGATAGGCAATTTTACCGTCTTTATTTTGCATTCTACCTTCTATGACTTGATTTAACTCCAAAGAAGTAAGAATATTATATTTAATTATAGCTTCTTCGTTTAAATTTAAATCGGTCTGCAACAATTCGCTATTTAATTGAGCTGAAGCAATATCAAGGGATTGTTTACCTAAATATTCCCAAGAAAGTTCCAATCCGGGCGCCGACATTTTAACCATCTTTTTTCTTTCCGGTTTATAAATTTGTGCGGTGAATTTACCGCATTTCGACTCATAAAAATCGGTTTTTTCCGTCAAAGAATTATCAATCAATTTCCATTTTTGTTCGTTTTCGTCGTAATAATTTAACGGATTAGAAGTTATTATACTCTGTGCCGTATTGTCATTCATTTTAAAGTGTCTGGACATTTTATCCGTTTTATCGGTAAATTCTTTTAATATTGCAGGATTATTCCACAATACATTTTGACCGTCGTTTGTTACAAAATTGCCGCTTTGTGTTGCAATATCAAATTTGCTTTCCGTGTTCATCATTTTAATTGTTCCCATAAGTTTCTCCTTTTTTTAAAATTCAAGTGTTATTGCAAAAATATGTATAAACATATTATTGGGTAAAATTATTTCTTTAATTGTTTTGTCTGTGTCGAGTTTACAAATGCTGTCGTGAAAATACATCGCACCGCAAAAATCACCGTATGCTACCGTTGAAAACAAATCTTTAACGTCCGCTTTATCCAAATCGGGATATTGCCAAAAATAATATTTTTCAAAAGGATGCGACCAATCGATAAAAGCAACTTTTTTTATTTGATGCGAATCATCAGAAAATACTATTTTAATATTTTCGTTGATGTCTCCCCAGTTCACAAATCCTGCCAAATGTATTCTTTTTGCCGGCAAGTTCAATTTTATGGTTTGTCCTTCGCATAGAATATTATCCATACCGTTAGCTTTAAGAATATAATAAAAAAAGGCTTCTTCCTCGTTTATATTTAATTTTTGTGTACTTAAAAAAATATCTTTAATCATACATATATCGTCTACTCCGAATTTTTCTCTTTTATCGGGTTTTTTTTCATAAATAAATTTATGATTACAATATTTTTCAATATCTATTTTCTTTATAGGCATTGTTCTTTCCTCATCAAATATTTATAAAATTTATTTTCGTTTTCTAAAACGGTATCTAATCGTAATATAATCTGGTTTGAGTTTCTGGCAATAAAATCATAATCGTTTTTCTGTTGCGACCGCCAAATAACGGATAGCAAATTGGAATATCCGTTAATCAATTCGCTTATACAAATTTTAATATTTTCTTCTTTAAAATAATTCGGCATGAAATAAAGCATGGTATAAAATTCTTTTAAATCTTTTAAATATTGAGAAATTATTAAGTATTGTTCTTTTACGTTTTCCAAATTTCTTGAAATCATTTTTTTCAATTCATTCAAATTATTTGCCGAATTACAAAAACTTTGCTTTAAAACGTCTGCTCCGTATAATTCTATCGGTGAAATTTTTTTTAGTGCAGGCTTCTTTTTGATTAATACATGGCAGGTCTTTTTTTTGTTTAAGCTGCTGTTTATAAGATTTCTATTAGCTTTCAACAACGTATCCGCCGCTATGTTTTTTTCGGTATATAAAAAACTGTTTATATAATCGTGCTCAATAATATTGAATTCGTTTTTTGATGCATCGTATCCGTAAACTAAAATAAAATGAAGCCTATGCTCTTTCATATATGTATCCGTTCGGTTTTTTAAATCGAAACAGTCAACGCCTACAAGAATCGGCCGGCCTTTTTTTATATTTTTTATAATGGCGTGTACGGATAAATTACAGCTTTTGTTTTTATATCCCAATATTTTTTCCGCCTTTTTTTCATTAATATAATTTTTGTTTATTTGAAAATTTTTTTGCGCAAAAACATACGAACACGTCAAAAAATCTTCGAAAGGTATATCAAAACAGCTTAACCCCGTAATAAGCTGATGATAATAACAAGTTCTGAATAGAAAACTGTTAAAAGGTTTTATGCCCTCTAATTTATAATTTTTCATTTAATTTACTCTCCACAAATTTTAAAATATCACCTATTTTTTCCCAATATGAAATTTCCGCCTGATCTATATCGAATTCAATATTAAATTTTTGTTCCACCTCAACAATTGCCCTAACAAAAGACAAACTGTCCATACTTAAATCTTCGAGTTTACTATTTTCGGTTATATTTTCGTCCAAAGCGCAATTTTTTAAAAAAATATTTGCTATTTG
>CASEPJ010000207.1 GCA_949289715.1 uncultured Clostridia bacterium | reverse complement strand
ATAGGTATAATTTGAGTCTGTCCGCCGTACATTTTTCTGCCTTTAATTTGTTTTGCATAGTTAACGGGAATTTTCCTTTCAGCAAGGTCGATAAAAATTATCAGCATAAACAAAGCAACGGTCAACAAAAGGAAGCCGACAATATTTGCAACCAAAGTAACATCGCTGAAAGAATTTACTATTGCGGTATATAATGAATTTGCAGCCGTGGAAATTATACCTACAAAAATCAACAACGATATACCGTTGCCTATTCCGTAGTCGGTTATTCTTTCGCCTATCCACATAGCAAACGTTGTTCCTGCCGTAAATATAATTACTATAAAAATTATAATCAGCCATTCGGGCATAGTTACCGTAGAAGTAATATTAATCGGAATTACCGCTCCTTCGCTTCTCCAAGACAACACAATACCTACGGCTTGTATAATTGCCAAAAAAATTGTTGCCCATCTGGTAATATTAGCAAGTTTTTTTCTTCCCTCTTCGCCTTTTTCCGATAATCTTTGAAGGGGAGGTATAGCTACAGCAAGCAACTGCATAATAATAGAAGCATTAATGTAAGGCACAATACCCATAGCAAACAAAGTACCATTTGCCAAGGCACCGCCCGTTATTGAACTTAAAAGTCCGAAAAATTCATTGACCGTAAAGTTATCAGGGTCAAGTCCGGGAACGGGTATGAAACAACAAAGTCTGTATATGGCCACAAACATCAATGTAAGCAATATCTTTTTTCTGATTTCTTTGTCTTTCAACGCATTAATTATTGTCTGAAACATTAAATCACCTCTACTTTGCCACCGGCTTTTAAAATTTTCTCCTCTGCGGATTTAGATATTTTTGCAGCTTGAACGACAAGATTTTTAGTAAGTTCGCCGTTGCCTAAAACTTTGAGTCCGTAAGCTTCGATTTTACTTATTAAACCCATGTCTAATAATAATTCTGCATTAACAACCGTGCCGTTGTCAAGTAATTCGAGCGTGTTTACGTTAATTAATGTATATTCTTTCTTAAAATGATTTTTAAAACCTCTTTTGGGGAGTCTTCTTGTTAAAGGCATTTGTCCGCCTTCAAATCCGGGACGAACTCCGCCGCCGCTTCTAGCCCATTGACCTTTATGACCCTTGGTTGAAGTTTTACCGGTACCCGAACCAATTCCTCTGCCTACTCTTTTTGAAGCTTTCTTGGAATTCGGAGCCGGAGATAATTCATGTATTTTCATAGTTTGCCTCCGCTAAATCTTTTCGACCTTTACAAGGTGTTTTACAATAAACAACTGTCCTTTCAAAGTATCACTTTCCACAAATTCGTTTTTATTGCCGATTTTATGAAGTCCGAGAGCTTTTAAAGTTGCTTTTTGTTTTGCAAGACAACCGTTAGGACTTTTTACAAGCGTAACTAAAACTTTTTCCATTTAATGTACCCTCCTTAAAGCCTTAACCTAAAATCTCTTCGACTGTTTTGCCCCTCAAAGCGGCAACTCTTTCAGCCGATTTTAACTCTTTTAAACCCTGCAATGCAGCTTTTGCGCAGTTAATAGGGTTATTTGTGCCGTGAGATTTAGTCCTTATATTTTTGATACCCGCAACTTCCAATACCGCACGAACAGGACCACCTGCAATAACACCGGTACCTTCGGGAGCCGGCATCATAAGTACGTTGCCTCTTCCGAATGATCCTTTAACGATATGGGGAATTGTAGTTTCTACCATCGGAACAGTAACAAGATTTCTCTTAGCTTTTGCGATAGCCTTTTCTATAGCAATCGGAACCTCGGCAGCTTTACCCATCCCGAGCCCTACTTTTCCTTTTCCGTCACCGACAACAACTAAAGCAGAAAAACGCATGTTTCTGCCGCCTTTAACAACTTTTGTAACTCTGTTTACCTTGATAAGACGGTTGGAAAATTCATCATCCATAGGTTTAATATCTTCTCTTTTAGCCATTGATTTTTACCTCCTAATCAGAATTTTAAACCGGCTTCTCTGGCGCCGTCGGCAAGAGCTTTTACTCTACCCGTATATATATAACCGCCTCTGTCGAAAACAATGCTTTCGATGCCGGCAGCTATTGCTCTTTTAGCCACTTGCGAACCAACGATTTTAGCAGCTTCGACTTTGGTTTTTCCTTCAACCAAAGATTTTACCTCTTTGTCCATAGTGGAAGCGCTTGCAAGCGTTTTACCGTTAACATCATCGATTACCTGAGCATAAATATGCACGGAGCTTCTGTAAACATTAAGTCTGGGAGTTTCGGGGGTTCCCGATACTTTACCTCTGACCCTGATATGTCTTTTTTGTCTGATAGCATTTTTATTAATTTTATTAACCATAACTTAAAAGCTCCTTTATTTTTTACCTGCGGTTTTACCTTCCTTACGCAAAATTACTTCATCTTTATAACGGATGCCGTAACCATGATAAGGTTCTGGTTTTCTGACGCTTCTTATAACAGCAGCTGTTTGACCAACGCTTACTTTGTCAATGCCTTTTACAACGATTTCAGTTTGCGAGGGACATTCGAAAGTAATACCTTCGGGTGCGTCCAATTCCACAGGGTGCGAATAACCTACGTTTAAAACAATTTTATTGCCCTGCTTGGTAACTTTATAACCTACTCCGGCAATAACGAGACCTTTTTCGTAGCCTTCCGTAACACCTTTAACCATATTGGCAATAAGCACACGGTACAAACCGTGCATAGCTTTGTCTTCTCTTTCGTCGGAAGGACGGGTAAGAACTACCGATGAACCTTCCACTTTAACGGAAATTCTTTTATTGATTTTTTCCGACAATGTGCCTTTAGCACCTTTTACGGTAACTATATTTTCTCCATCAACGCTTACGGTAACGCCTGCAGGAATAGCAACTGGATTTTTACCTACTCTTGACATATTCCTACCTCCTTACCAAACGAAAGCGAGAACTTCGCCGCCGATGTTGTTTTTTCTGGCAACTTTATCGGTAATAACGCCTTTAGAAGTGGAAACTATAGCAATTCCCATTCCGCCGAGAACTTTTGGCATTTCAGCCGCACTCGAATAAACTCTCAAACCGGGTTTGGAAATTCTTTTTAGTCCCGTTAAAACTTTTTCGTTGCCGGGTCCATATTTTAAATCTATAACTATATTCTTTTTACCGTCTTTTTCAACAACCGTTGAACTTTTAACGAAACCTTCGTCAACAAGTATGTCGGCGATGGCAATTTTTATTTTCGATGCGGGGATTTCAACCGAATCATGTTTTGCAGTCAATGCATTTCTGATGCGGGTCAACATATCCGCAATAGGATCTGTAACGTTCATTATTGCTTCCTCCTATTACCAGCTTGCCTTTTTTACTCCGGGTAATTCGCCTTTATAGGCTGCGTTCCTGAAGCAAACTCTGCAAATGCCGTATTTTCTTAATACCGAGTGGGGTCTTCCGCAAATTTTACAACGAGTGTAAGCTCTTGTGGAAAACTTCGGAGTTTTTTGTTGTTTATTTATCATTGCTTTTTTAGCCATTTTTTTAAATCCTCCTCACTCAATATCAATAATTGCCGAAAGGCATACCGAGATATTTCAACAATTCTCTTCCCTCTTCGTCGGTTTTAGCCGTTGTTACGAAGCAAATATCGAAACCTCTTATAATTTCTACCTGATCGTAAATGATTTCGGGGAACATCAATTGTTCTTTTATTCCTAAAGAATAATTTCCTCTGCCGTCGAATGCGTTGGCTTCAACACCTCTGAAGTCTCTTACTCGAGGCAACGCAACAGAAACGAGTTTATCGAAAAATTCATACATTCTGTTGCCTCTTAATGTAACTTTAGCACCAATGGGCATTCCCACTCTTATTTTAAAGTTAGCAACCGATTTTTTTGCCGTTGCGACAACCGGTTTTTGTCCAGCAATAGCAGTAAGTTCGTTTACTGCGTTTTGGAATGCTTTGGAATTATCTTTAACATCGCCCAAACGCATATTTAAAACGATTTTATCGAGCTTTGGTACTTCGTTTATATTTTTATAACCAAAACGTGTCATAAGCTGAGGAACAACATTTTCGTTATATAATTTTTTAAGTCTGTATCTGTCGGGACTGTCAACAGTTTTTCCCGCACTTTTTACTTTCTTTTCAGCCACGAATGTCTACCTCCTTATTCTTTTTCAGAGTTGTTTTCCGTGCTTTTCTCTGCGGTAGCTGTCTGTTCCGCAACGGGTTCCGCATCGGCTTTAACTCTTCTGGTTCTCTTCGGCTTAACCTCTTTTACCTCAGGCTCTGCCGATTCCGTTTTTTTGGTTCTTTTTGTCTTTGTTGCAGTTTTTTTGGTTTTAACGTCAATAATTTTTCCGCATTCTTCATCTGTACAAACTCTTACAAATGCCTTTCTTCCGTTTACGGTAGTTTCGGTATGTTTAATTTTTGTAACTTTTTTACAGAAGGGACAAATTAAAGCAACGTTGGAAGCATCTATAGAAGCTGCTTCGTGGGTGATACCCCCGGGTTTATTGGCGCCTCTCGGTTTTTTATGGCGTGTAACCATATTGCAACCGTCTACTATAACTCTGCCTTTATCGGTATCCACAAATATGATTTTTCCGGTGGAACCTTTATCTTTACCGGCGATAATTTTAACCATATCGCCTTTTTTTACCTGTATTTTAGCCATATAATCCTATCCGCCTCCTTACAGAACTTCGGGAGCCAAGGATATAATTCTCATATAATCCTTATCTCTCAATTCTCTTGCTATCGGTCCAAAGATACGAGTACCTCTGGGCTGTTTCTGATTGTCGATGATAACTGCTGCATTATCGTCGAATTTTATATGAGAACCGTCCGCACGACCGATTCCTCTGTGGGTACGCACAATTACGGCTTTAACGACGTCGCCTTTTTTTACTACACCGCCGGGAGTAGCTGTTTTCACGCTGGCAATAATTACATCACCAATATTGCCGCTTTTTCTGAAGGAGCCGCCGAGCACTCTAATACACATTAACTCTTTTGCACCGGTATTATCGGCGGCTTTAAGTCTCGATTGAGGTTGTATCATAGTATTCTCTCTCCTTATTACTTAGCTTTTTCGATTATTTCAACAACTCTGAAATGCTTGTCTTTGCTCATAGGCCTTGTTTCTTGAATAAGAACGGTATCTCCTACTCCGCACTGATTGCTTTCGTCGTGAGCTTTGAAACGTTTTGTTCTACTTATTATTTTCTTATATAACGGATGTTTAACTCTTTCGTTAATTTGTACTACAACCGTTTTATCCATTTTATCGGATACTACTATGCCTACGCGGCTTTTGCGAAGGTTTCTTTCATTTTTAACGATATTTTCTTCCATAACGACCTCCTATTAAGCCTTTTTAGCCTTTTTAGGCATTTTTTCTATTTCGAGTTCTCTTTCTCTCAATATTGTTTTTATAACAGCAATATTTTTTTTGCACGCCTTAAGCTGCATAGGATTTGTCAACTGTCCGGAAGCGTGATTGAATCTCATTTGAAAGAAATCTTTTTTTACTTTATCCAACTCGTCGATAAGTTCAACGGTTGTCATGTTATGATATTTTTCACCGACTTTCATTAGTTTTCGCCTCCTTCGGATTCTTTCGTCACAAACTTGGTTTTAACGGGAAGTTTGTGGCTGGCGAGTCTTAATGCTTCTTTGGCAATATCTTCGGTAACACCTGCCATTTCAAAAAGCACTCTGCCCGGTTTAACAACCGCTACCCAAAATTCGGGAGAACCTTTACCGCTACCCATTCTGGTTTCTGCGGGTTTTTTCGTAACCGGTTTATGAGGGAATATATTTACCCAAACCTGACCGCCTCTTTTAATATACCTTGTCATTGCGACACGGGCAGCTTCAATTTGATTACTTTTTATCCAGCAACTTTCGGTTGCTATAATTCCGTATTCGCCGTAAGCAATTTTATTGCCTCTTGTTGCAATACCTTTCATTCTGCCTCTTTGAACACGTCTTCTTTTTACTCTTTTAGGCATCAACATAATTATGCGTCCCCTCCTTCTCTCACCGTTAATCTGGGTTTGGTGAATACTTCGCCTTTATACATCCAGACTTTTACACCGATAACACCGAAAGTGGTGTGGGCTTCTGCAAAACCGTAGTCGATATCGGCTCTTAAAGTCTGAAGAGGAAGTGCGCCTTCGTGGTAACTTTCGCTTCTTGCTATTTCGGCTCCGTCCAAACGACCGCTGACCATAGTCTTAATACCTTTTGCGCCTGCTTTCATAGCTCTTGCAATGGCCTGTTTCATGGCTCTTCTGAAACCTATTCTCTTTTCCAATTGAGCTGCGATATTTTCGGCAACCAATTGTGAATTGACATCCGGACGTTTAATTTCCATAATGTTTAAAGCTACCTGACTGCCGGGGCAAAGTTTCTGAACTTCCGCTTTCATTTTTTCAACGGCTTCTCCGCCTTTACCTATTACTATACCGGGGCGAGATGTATAAACGCTTACGGTTACTCTGTTTGCAGCTCTTTCAATGGCAATTTTAGAAATGCAGGCAGAGTAATAATTCTTCTTTAAAAACGTTCTGATTTTATAATCTTCTATCAAATTATCCGAGAAGGTCTTTTTGTCGGCATACCATTGGGTATCCCAAGCTTTATTTATTCCTACTCTGAGTCCGTGAGGATTAACTTTTTGTCCCATTATTCCTTCCTCCTGTTATGCTCTGCTATCCATTACAACAGTAATGTGGCTGGTCTTTTTGTTGATTCTTACGCCTCTTCCTTTTGCTCTGGGCATCATTCTTTTCAGAGTGGCACCCTGGTCGGCGAAGATTTCCGCTATATAAAGATTCTTTTTGGATAAATGATTGTTATGTTCTGCATTTGCAGCACAAGAATCCAACAATTTTACCAATACGGGACTTGCGGATCTGGGCGTCCCCTTCAGAATAGTAATCGCTTCTTCGTAAGATTTACCTCTTATGAGATTAATAACGATTCTAACTTTATCGGGAGATATTCTGATATGACGTACAACAGCTTTCGGTCTGGTATCCTTGGTCTCATTTCTTTTTTCGGTTCTTAATTTACTTTTAACAGACATAACTCCTCCTATTTGCCGCTTGCGGCTTTATCGCCAGCATGGCCTTTAAAGGTTCTGGTAGGTGCGAATTCCCCGAGTTTGCAACCGACCATATCCTCGGTTATATAAACGGGAACGTGCTTCCTTCCGTCGTGTACCGCTATGGTATGACCTACCATATCGGGAAATATCGTTGACGACCTTGACCAGGTCTTAATAACTTTCTTTTCGCCCGCTTCATTCATAGCGGTAATTCTTTTTATAAGCCTTTCTTCAACATAAGGGCCTTTTTTAACTGATCTGCTCATATTCTAATCTCCTTAGTTTACACGTTTTACAATAAACTTGCTCGAGCCTTTCTTTTTCTTACGGGTTTTATAACCCAAAGCAGGCTGACCCCAAGGCGATACAGGGCCCGATTTACCGATAGGCGATTTACCTTCACCACCGCCGTGAGGGTGATCGCAAGGATTCATAACAACACCTCTTACTGTGGGTTTAATACCCATATGACGTTTTCTTCCGGCTTTACCTAAAGAAACTATTTCGTGTTCGAGGTTTCCTACCTGACCTACCGTTGCTTTACATTCGAGCAATATGAGTCTTACTTCGCCCGAAGGAAGTCTTAACGTTGCATACTTGCCTTCTTTTGCCATTAACTGAGCGGCACCGCCGGCAGCTCTTGCGATTTGGCCGCCTTTTCCGGGCTGAAGTTCAATATTGTGAACCATTGTACCGACAGGTATATATTTAAGTTTAAGCGTGTTGCCAACTTTAATATCGGCTTCGTCCGAAGAAATCAATTTGTCGCCTACATTTAAACCTATCGGGGCAAGTATATATCTTTTTTCTCCGTCAGCATAGAATAACAATGCTATGTTTGCACTTCTGTTAGGGTCGTATTCTATAGTTTTTACCGTTGCGGGTACATCGATTTTATTTCTTTTAAAATCTATAATTCTGTATTTTTGTCTGTTTCCGCCGCCGATATGTCTGACAGTGATTCTTCCGTAAGAGTTTCTTCCACCCGACTTATTGAGGGATTGAAGCAAACTCTTTTCGGGTGTTGTGGTGGTAATCTCACTAAAATCGGAAACCGTCATAAAACGACGAGCCGGCGAGGTTGGTTTATATCTTTTCACAGCCATTATACTATCCTCCTAATTATGACAGACTTTCGAAGAACTCGATAGCTTTGCTGTTTTCAGCAAGCTGAACATAAGCTTTTTTGAAAGAACTTTGTCTTCCTTCGTTTCTGCCCATTCTTTTTATTTTGCCGTCGCAGTTAACTGTATTTACTTTTGCAACTTTAACTCCGGCATAAATGGTTTCCAACGCTTTTTTAATTTCCGTTTTCGTAGCGCCTTTTTTTACTATAAAAGTATATTTTTTATTAGGAATACCATCGTAACATTTCTCTGATAACAGAGGTTTTAAAATTATACTGTAAGCATCAAATCCTGCCATTACGCATAAACCTCCTCTAATTTCTTAAGTGCATCTACGGTTATAAGACATTTGCCGTTTGCAACCAATTCATAAACATTGAGCAATTCCACAAAAGTAGTGGTAACCGTAGGAATGTTTTTTGCGGCTCTTACTATATCTGCAGCATATTCTGCGGTAACAATAAGAGTTTTTTTATCGAGCTTGAAAGCTTTAAGAACATTTGCAACTTCTTTTGTTTTTACTTCGTTCAGTTTAAAATCGTCCAAAACTATAACTTCGCCGTCTCTGATTTTTTCCGACAGAGCGCTTACCAATGCCTGAGCTTTGGCGAATTTATTTATTTTTTTCGAAAAATCTCTGGGCTTGGGTGCAAATACCACGCCGCCTTTAATCCACTGAGGAGCTCTAATGGAGCCTTGCCTTGCTCTACCTGTTCCTTTCTGGCGATAAGGCTTAATGCCGCCCCCTCTTACTTCGGCTCTCGTAAGAGTGCTTTTCGTTCCGTGTCTTTTGTTGGCAAGCTGAGCTACGATAACTTCGTGAATGAGAGATTCGTTGTAATCAATACCGAAAACGTCTTCGTTCAAAGAAAGTGTATCGACCTCGTCGCCTTTTATATTATATACTTTAATATCTAACATAATATATTCTCCTTAATACTTAACCTTTGACGGCGTTTCTGATTACTACCAAGCTGCCTTTAGCTCCGGGTATTCCGCCTTTAATCAAGAGTACGTTTCTTTCCGCATCTACTTTTGCAATGGTGAGATTTTGAATAGTGACCTGTTCGTTACCGTATTGTCCGGCCATTTTCTTGCCTTTGAATACCCTCGAAGGGTCGCTGTTTGCACCCATTGAACCAACCGATCTGTGAATAGGACCGGTACCGTGGGACATAGAACCGACACGCTGAGCGTTCCATCTTTTAATAACACCGGAATATCCGTGTCCTTTAGTGGTTCCCGTAACGTCAACAACGTCGCCTTCCGCAAAGACATCGCATTTAATTACGTTGCCTACTTCATACTGTTCCGTATTGTCCAATCTTAATTCCTTAAGATATTTTGTAGGTTCCACATTTGCTTTTTTAAAGTGTCCTTTTACGGGTTTTGTTACATTTTTTTCTTTCTTTGCACCAAAACCAACCTGCAAAGCTTTGTAACCGTCCTTTTCAATCGTTTTAATTTGAACGACGGGACAAGGACCTGCTTCTACGACCGTAACGGGGATTACTACACCCTCGGGCGTGAACACCTGCGTCATACCTAATTTTCTTCCAATGATTGCTTTATTCATCGATAAAGTTCACCTCCGTATTTATTACAGTTTAATTTGGATATCCACACCTGCGGGGAGGTCAAGCTTCATAAGGCTGTCCACCGTTTTTGCAGAAGGACTGTAAATATCTATTAAACGTTTATGAGTTCTTAATTCGAACTGCTCTCTCGAATCCTTATATTTATGAGGGCTTCTCAAGATTGTTACTACTTCCTTGTCTGTAGGAAGGGGAATAGGTCCGGAAATTTTTGCTCCGGTTTTTTTAGCCGCTTCGACTATTCTCTCTGCGGACTCATCAATCAAATCGTGATCGTAAGCTTTCAATTTGATTCTGATTTTTTGGCTTGTCATTTTTTTACCTCCGTGTGCTGTTTGGAGCTGCGGCAACAACTGTGCCGTGCGTTCCTTTTTTCACCTTTATTATAAGCGGTATTACCGCCTGCACAACTTATATAGCTGCTTAACAACCAAATTGCCAGTTCAACCGTTTATAAAGTTTTGTCGCAGAGTTAAATACTCCGCATTTGTCAGCATGAATTATCCCCGCATAAGCCGTTAGGGTAACTTCCTGCCTCATCCCATAATAAAGGCACCGTATTATATTACTAAATAATCAAACATTAGTCAACTGTTTTTTAGGCTTTTTATAAAAAAATATGGATTTTTTCTATAAATTTATAATTTTTTAAATATAAACCGCCCTCAAACTGTTATTTTTTTAAAATCGTTTGGAAAATTTTATTAATCATGCTATAATATTATAGCGGAAATTAAAAAAAATTAAAAGCAAATATCAATTATTTTATAAATAATGTTATTAAAACATTATTTATAAATAAGTTTTTGCGAAATCTATTATTGTTTACCGAATAAATAAATATTTATCGAATAACTATTAAACATATAATGGAATTATTCGTTATTCAATTAAACCAAAATATTAACAACATAATTTTAAAAGAGGCTTAAATGAAAAAAACAATTTGCATAATATTGGCATTGGCAACGCTACTTTTCACTGTCGGGTGTTCTAACAATTATATAAAACAGTATTCGCCAACAAAAAATTTTAACGATACCGAATGTGCTTATTACATTCTGTCCAAAAAGGATCGTTCAACCAATTCTATAGGACAAGGCGGTTACTATAAAACATCCGTAATAAAAACGGAAGAAAATCAACCTATAACCGCTAAGGGCATAGAAAACGATTATATAAAAGGCTATATAATAGAAAATACCTATTTCTATGACGACAACGAAGTTTCAGAAAGCGAATCTTCATATAATGCCGAGCTTTGCACTACCATAATCTCAAGAGTCCTTGTTGCGGAAAATCAGGGTCAGGTTTTTCAACCGTTAAAAGCATATAGATATGTCGATTCTTATTATTACAACACAAACAGCGATCAAAAAATTTCATTGGATAATTTAGAATATGAAATATATTCAAGTTATACCGGAAACGATTACCGATATACCGTTAACGATATTAGCAATAGTTCCTATTTAAAAGATGCCTATTTGGGAGAAGTTCCCACACCGTATGCGGACAACGAACAGCTTTTTTACGCCATAAGGTCGTGTGCCGATTTAACAGAAGAATATATAACTTATTTTTATTCGCCCAACGCAACGGATGCTAAAATTCATAATTTGCGTTTAAACATCAACAGCGGAATGCGTCAATTAACCATAGAAGAAAAAACTTATGATTGTTTTTACGGCAATCTATCCATTTCCACAAACGATTATAAAACAGGACCAGCAATGGATCTTTTTATTATCAACGGTGATTTCGACGTTACCGTTAAAGGTAAAAACATTATTGCAAGAATTATCCAACATTCCACCGAATATTTCTTAGACAACGGCACCCTATCCGCAAGAGAAATCTCCCTTCAATACGATTTGACGGATTTTAGAAATTATTTGTTTTAAGACTCATTTTTAAATAAATAAAATATAATTATCAAGTTATATAATTTTTATGAAAAAAATTTGAAAAATATATTAGCAACAAAAAAATCGTTAAATTAAATTAACTTTAACGAAATAATTTGGAATTTGTAAAATCTTTTTTTAATATGTCAACGAATAAAAAAATTATTGCATTATTGAAATTTGAAATTTTTATAATAATATATTAAAATTTTGATTTTTCTAATTAAAAATTAACTTATAAAAACATATTAAACGCAATATTAATTATATCTCAATCAATTTCATTTTATAAATTATGATAGAGATTTTTTCATTATATCAATTATATTAATAAAACTCTTAAATATATAAATATAATTTTTTTAATATTAACGACATTGTTAGATTTAACTTTAGTTATTATTATTTTAAATTAATAATCAAATAAAAATAATTTATAAAATAAAGCATATTTTTAAATTGATTAAAACGTTAAATTGAATATTGAGTACAATTAAAACTTTAGTTGTTTATTATACAACCGTCTAAAATTGTCTTGTATTAATTAAAAATTTAATAATTTTTAATTTTAATTCATCAATTTTAAATATTAATCTTTATTTTATTAAATAAAAATAATTTTTACTGTTTTTATTAATAATTCAACAATATTTTAAATATTAAATGTAACCAAAATTACATTTAAAAGTGAATATAATGCAAAGTTAAATTATTAATTCATAATTTCGTTATTAATACCTGCAATGTCTTCTACCTTCAAAGAAAAAGATATTCCGTTGCCCGCAGTATTAATGCCTGCCTTAACAACTATTTCCGACATAATATCTTCCTTTTTTGCATGATCGACAACTATTAATACAATTTCCTTTTCTTCTTGTATGGTAATATTAAAAAATTTTTCTATTTCTTTAGTGCCTGTACCTCGACCTTTTAAAATTGTTCCTCCGGTTGCGCCTTTCAATTTGGCAGCTTCCATTACATCAAAAGCATAACCTTTATTTACAATTGTAATTATTAAATCATAATTATTCATTGACATTCTCCTTTTTATTTTGCAGTAAACACTGCAATAATTCTATTCCCCCGATACTACTAACAGATAATGTAAAAGCCAATCCTTTCCCTGCATATGAAAGTTTAAATTTTTCCGAAATTTTTTCTAAGATATCTTTAGCTTCATCTGCT